>DASTYR010000057.1:0-3797 GCA_035764795.1 Solirubrobacterales bacterium
CTGGTCGGTGATGCGCGCGCCCGCCGAGTCGACGAGGTAGACCATCGGCACGCGGTGCGCGAGCGCGGCCTCCTGGATGCGGAGGATCTTCTCGACGGTCTTCGGGCCCCACGAGCCGGCCTTGACCGTCGGGTCGTTGGCCATCAGGGCGACACGACGGCCGTCGATCGTCGCCAGGCCGGTCACTACTCCGTCTGCTCCAAGCCCCTCCTGATCCCAGTTGGCCAGCAGCGCCTCCTCGGCAAAAGAGCCCTCGTCGACCAACCGCCCTATCCGCTCGCGTACGGGCAGCTTGCCCTGCTCGGCGGTCTTCTCGTGGTGGCGCTGCGGGCCGCCGCCAAGTGCGGCCTCGAGGGCGGGTCGGATATCGGTCACGCGGGCAGCCTAATCGGACTGGCCGCCGAGCCAGTCCGAGGCGTGGTGGCGCAAGACCTATCTGCTCGAATCAGCCCGAGGCGGCGCTGAGACGACGCCCCATCTCCTCGAGCAGCGCCTGCAGACCACTGAAGGGGCGGATCATCACCGTCATCTCGGCGATCCGCTCGTCCTCCCCGAAGCGCAGGATGTCGACGCCGTTCACCTCGCGGTCGCCGACCCGCGCCTCGAAGATCAGCACGGCGGTGTCGCCGCTCTCGACCTGGTCGACGTAGCGGAAGTCCTCGAAGACCTCGGCGACGTTGCGCAGCAAGACGCCGAGCGCCTCGAGGCCGCTGTAGGGCTCGTAGACGGCCGGGCTGTGAAAGACGACGTCGGGCGAGAACAGCTCCTCGGCGCGCGAGAAGTCCTTCGCTTCGGCCGCTTGACGAAATCCGTCGCTCTTCATCCTCCCGAGCCTACTCCGCTCCGCTCCACTCGACCGGGCCGGCGCGCAGGACGTGGGCGCCGAGCGGGCGTCCCAGCACCTCCTGCGCCGCCCGCGAGGCATCGATCAGCCGCCCCAGGTCGACGCCCGTCTCCACCCCCATCTCATGCAGCATGGAGACGGCGTCCTCGGTCGAGACATTGCCGGTGGCGCCGGGTGGCACAGGGCAGCCGCCGAGCTCGCCGAAGCTCGCCTCGAAGGAGTCGATGCCCTGCTCGAGGGCCGCGAGCACATTGGCCAGTCCCTGGCCGCGGGTGTTGTGGAAGTGGGCGGTCAGCTCTACGTCGCCGAGCCGCTGGCGTGCGGCGGCGAAGAACTCGCGCACCTGCCGCGGGTTTGCCATGCCCGTCGTGTCGCCGAAGGCGATCTCGGCGCAGCCCGCGGCGGCGAGCCGCGCGGCGATCTCGAAGACGCGCTCCGGAGGCACCGCTCCCTCGTAGGGGCAACCGAAGGAGACCGAGACGACGCCCTCGCAACGCAACCCCGCCTCGCGCGCGGGGGCCAGCGTTCGCTCGAGGCCGGCGAGCGACTCCTCGATCGAGCGGTTGACGTTCTTGCGGTTGTGGGTCTCCGAAGCCGAGAGGAAGACGCTGATCTCGTCGAAGCGGTCGCGCAGGCCGAGCGCCCGCTCCAGCCCCCGCTCGTTCGGGATCAGGACTGAAAAGGCGACACCCTCGCGACGCTGCACACCCCGCAATACCAGCTCGGCGTCGGAGAGTTGCGGACTCACGTCCGGACGCACGAAGGACGTCACCTCAATCCGCTTCAGGCCAGTGGCCGAGAGTAGGTCGATCAGCCGCACCTTGTCCTCGGTAGCGATCGTCTCCGGCTCGTTCTGGAAGCCGTCGCGCGGCCCCACCTCGCGGATCCGAACGCTCTTGGGCACCTGGTCCATGCAGGCCAGCTTAGTCGCCGTCCTCAGCCGATCCGGCCCTCTCGCCCGAGGCGATTCGCCACTGCGAGCAGGGTCAGACGGACGTAGCCGGGTTCGAAGCGCACCTGCTGGTGGGTGAAGCGCAACGGCGTCAGCCCGGCCGCCAGGTGCGCCTGGTCGCGAACCCTGTCCCTCCCCTGCTGCGCCGGCGTGCGGTGATAGGTCAGCCCGTCGGTCTCGACCACCAGCCCGAGATCCGGCCAGTAGAAGTCGACCTTGAAGCCGTTCAGCCGCTGGCCCGAGAGCGGCAGCGGGAGGCCGGTCTCACGGACAAGCCGCAAGAACCGTCGCTCCAGCTCCGAGTCGGTGAGCCGAAACGTGCGGCGGTCGAGCAGCTCCCGCATGCGGCGCACCCCGCGTTCGCCGCGGTAGCGACCGAGCGCTTCGCGCAACATCTCAGAATCGACCAACCCGAGCCGATCCGCCTCGTTGACCGCGCGCTCGAGCGCCTCCGGCTTCAGCTCGGTCGCCAAATCGAGCAGGGTGCGGACAGGGCTAGTGAGTGGAATGGACTCCCGCACACCGACATCTCCGGACCGCAATCCATAGCGGCGATGGACCCGAACCTCGGCCGGATGATTGAACGACGCGCACGGAACCGACACGTCGATCCTCCCCAACCTCTCCTCGCCGATCCCCCATGCCGCGGCCGCACTGCCGTGGCTCAGCATCGCTCCCTCGCCGCACGCGAGCACGGCCGCCATCCAGCGCCCCTCGCGTCCCACGTCCGGGCGCCCCGCTGCGTAAACGCCACGAGAGAGGAGATGGAGGCGGCCGGTCTTCAATCGATGCTCGATCGCATGCCTGCCGACTCCCAGCTCGATGAGCTGCCTGCGGGCGATCACGCCGTGCTGCCGGCGAACGAGCCGCCACACCTCCCGCCCTATCGCTGACTGTGGGTTTGAGCCGCCTATAGCCGGTTCAAGCCCACAGTCAGCCATTTTGCCCCCCCGAGAGGGCGGACTTTGCGAGAGAAGCTGCGGCTAGCCGAGCTGGCCGACGTCGATGACGCGGCGCTCGTGCGTACCGACGCCGATCGTGCGCTCGCCTTCGAGCACCTCGACGTCGAAGCGGAGCTTGCGATCGTCGATCACCTCGCGCAGGTGCGAGCGCACCGTGCAGTCGGCGCCCTCCGGAGAGGCCGCTACGTGCTTGACGCAGACTTCGAAGCCGACCGTGGCCTTGCCCTCGGACAGGTTCTCGTAGGCGAGGATCGACGAGCAGCGCTCCATCATCGCGATCATCGCCGGGGTCGAGAGGACGTTGGTGCCAATGGTGCCGCCGACGTCGGTGATCAGCCGTCCCTCGACCGTGAACTCGTCAACGCGCTCGATCCCAGGCTCGAGCGCCATCAGACCATGCCGAGGCCGCCGCTGACGCCGAGCGTCTCGCCGGTCACGTAGGCGGCGTCGTCGGAGGCGAGGAAGGCCGCGGCGGCGGCGACCTCGTCGGGCTGGCCGAGCCGCTTCATCTGGGTCGCCTCTTTCATCGTCTCGATCACTTTTTCGCCGATCTCGCCGAACTCCTTGGCACCCATCAGCAGCGGCGTCTCGATCGGCCCCGGAGCGATCGAGTTGGCGGTGATCCCGTAGCGGGCGTTCTCGCGGGCGATCGCCTTCATGAAGGCGACGATCCCGCCCTTCGCCGCCGAGTAGACGGCGGAGCCCTTCGAGCCGACGCGACCGGCCTCCGAGGAGATGCTGACGATGCGACCGTACTTGGCCTGCTGCATCGCCGGCAGCACAGCATTGGTGCAGTTGAGGACGCCGCCCAGGTTGACGGCGAGGACCCGCTGCCACTGCTCGGGGCTCGTATAGGTGAAGAAGCCGAACTCGTCGGTGCCGGCGTTGTTGACGAGGACGTCCGGGGTGCCGACCGCCGCCACAGCGGCGCGGGCGGACTCGAGATCGGTGACGTCGAGCTCGATCGGATGGCCGGCGATCTCGCCGGCGACGCGCTCCGCACCGCCGACGTCGACGTCGCCGACCCACACCTCGGCGC
>DASTYR010000058.1:0-4278 GCA_035764795.1 Solirubrobacterales bacterium
AGACACGAAGACGTGATGAGAGTGGCTGAGAAGACACGAACACAGACCGCGACCGCCCTCGAGCGGGTGCGCAACATCGGGATCATGGCGCACATCGACGCCGGCAAGACCACGACGACCGAGCGGATCCTCTACTACACCGGCCGCACCCACAAAATGGGCGAGGTCCACGAGGGCGCCGCCGTCATGGACTGGATGGAGCAGGAGCAGGAACGCGGCATCACGATCACCTCCGCCGCGACCGCCTGCGACTGGGAGGGGCATCGGATCAACATCATCGATACGCCGGGTCACGTCGACTTCACGGTCGAGGTCGAGCGCAGCCTGCGCGTCCTCGACGGCGCCGTCGCCGTCTTCGACGCCGTCGCCGGGGTCGAGCCGCAGTCGGAGACCGTCTGGCGCCAGGCCGACAAGTACCGGGTGCCGCGGATCGCCTACATCAACAAGATGGACCGAACCGGCGCCGACTTCTACAAGGCCGTGGCGACGATGGTCGACCGGCTGGGCGCCAACCCGCTGCCGATCCAGCTGCCGATCGGCAGCGAGGGCGACTTCGAAGGCGTCGTCGACCTGGTCGAGATGCAGGCGCTGGTCTGGAAAGACGAGCTCGGCACCGAGTTCGAGACGACCGAGATCCCCGCCGATCTCACCGCCAAAGCCGACGAATACCGCACCCAGCTGATCGAGGCCTGCGCCGAATACGACGACGAGCTGATGGAGGCCTACCTGGGCGAGGAGGAGATCCCGCACGAGCGGATAGCCAAATCGCTGCACCGTGCCTGCCTAGACACCAAGGTGACGCCGGTTCTCTGCGGCTCCTCGTTCAAGAACAAGGGCGTGCAGCCGCTGCTCGACGCGATCGTCGAGCTGCTCCCCTCGCCGCTCGAGGTGCCGCCGGTCACCGGCCTGGTCGCGGCGGGCAAGGGCGAGGAGGAGGCGACCGAGGAGGAGCGCCCGGCCGACGACAGCGCCCCCTTCGCCGCGCTCGCCTTCAAGATCATGACCGACCCCTACGTCGGCAAGCTCACCTACTTCCGCGTCTACTCGGGCAAGCTCGCCGCCGGGGGCCGCGTCCTCAACGTTAAAACTGGCAAGACCGAGCGGATCGGGCGGCTGCTGATGATGCACGCCAACAGCCGCGAGGAGATCGAGGAGTGCTACGCGGGTGACATCTGCGCCGGCGTCGGCCTCAAGGAAACCGGCACCGGCGACACGCTGGCCGCGCCCGACGCGCCGATCGCGCTGGAGAGCATCGAATTCCCGGAGACGGTGATTGCGGTCGCGATCGAGCCCAAAACCAAAGCCGACCAGGAGAAGATGGGGACCGCGCTGCAGCGGCTGGGCGAGGAGGACCCGACCTTCCGGATCGAATCCGACGAGGAAACGGGCCAGACCCTGATCCACGGCATGGGCGAGCTCCATCTCGAGGTGATCGTCGACCGCATGCTGCGCGAGTTCAAAGTCGACGCCAACGTCGGCAAGCCCCAGGTCGCCTACCGCGAGACGATCCGCAAGGAGGCGAAGAAAGTCGAGGCGCGCTTCGTCCGCCAGACCGGCGGCCGCGGCCAGTTCGGCCACGTCGTCATCAACGCCGAGCCGGCGCCGGGCGAGGGCTTCGAGTTCGTCAACAAGATCAAGGGCGGCACGATTCCCGGCGAATACATCGGCCCCGCCGAACAGGGCATGAAAGAGGCGCTGGAAAACGGCGTCAAGGCCGGCTATCCGATGGTCGACGTCAAAATCGAACTGATCGACGGCTCCTACCACGACGTCGACTCCTCGGAGATGGCTTTCAAAATCGCCGGCTCGATGGCGATCCAGGAGGCCGCCCGCAAGGCCGACCCGGTCCTGCTGGAGCCCGTGATGGCGGTCGAGGTGGTGACGCCGGAGGACTTCCTCGGCGACGTGATCGGCGACCTCTCGCGGCGGCGCGGCAAAGTGCAGGGCCAAGAGCAGCGCGGCAACGCGCTTGCGGTGCAGGCCTTCGTACCGCTCGGCGAGATGTTCGGCTACGCGACCGACCTGCGATCCTCGACGCAGGGGCGGGCCACCTACACGATGCAGTTCGAGCGCTACGAGGAAGTGCCGTCCAACATCGCAGAAGAGATCGTCGAGCACCGGTCGGGCGAGCCGGTGGGAGCGACCTCCTGATTCTGGCTATATTTCCCAGGTTCGCCCGCAGCCAAGCAAGAAAACCCAACTTAGAAAGGTAGAACGGAGAGCAGATGTCAAAGGAGAAGTTCGAGCGCGATAAGCCGCATGTGAACGTCGGCACGATCGGTCACATCGACCACGGCAAGACGACGCTGACGGCCGCGATCACCACGACGCTCGCCACCAAGGGCGACGCCGAGGCGAAGAGCTTCGCCGAGATCGACAACGCTCCCGAGGAGAAAGAGCGCGGGATCACGATCGCGACCTCGCACGTCGAGTACCAGACCGACAACCGCCACTACGCGCACGTCGACTGCCCCGGGCACGCCGACTACGTCAAGAACAAGATCACCGGCGCCGCCCAGATGGATGGCGCGATCCTGGTCGTCTCGGCCGCCGACGGCGTCATGCCGCAGACCCGCGAGCACATCCTGCTCGCCCGTCAGGTCAACGTCCCGCACGTGGTCGTCTTCCTCAACAAGATCGACCAGGTCGATGACGACGAGCTGGTCGAGCTGGTCGAGGAGGAGGTCAAGGACCTGCTCAACGAGTACGACTTCCCGGGCGACGACACGCCGATCATCAAAGGCTCGGCGCTGAAAGCCCTCGAGGGTGACGCCGACGCTCAGAAAGCGATCTTCGACCTCGCCGACGCGCTCGACTCCTACATCCCGGAGCCGCAGCGCGACCTCGACAAGCCGTTCCTGATGCCGATCGAGGACATTTTCTCGATCACCGGCCGCGGCACGGTTGCCACCGGCCGCGTCGAGCAGGGCATCGTCAACACCGGCGACGAGGTCGAGATCGTCGGCATGAAGGACACGACCAAAACGGTCGTCACCGGGGTCGAGATGTTCCGCAAGATCCTCGACCAGGGCCAGGCGGGCGACAACATCGGCGCACTTCTGCGCGGCACCAAGCGCGAGGAGATCGAGCGCGGCCAGGTGCTCTGCAAACCGGGTTCGATCACCCCGCACACCAAGTTCAAAGCCGAGGTCTACTGCCTGAAGAAGGAGGAGGGCGGCCGTCATACCCCGTTCTTCTCCGGCTACCGGCCTCAGTTCTACTTCCGCACGACGGACGTGACCGGGATCGCCAACCTCCCCGAGGGGACGGAGATGGTGATGCCGGGCGACAACGTCCAGATGACGATCGAGCTGATCCAGCCGATCGCGATGGATCAAGGCCTGCGCTTCGCGATTCGCGAGGGCGGCAGGACCGTGGGCTCGGGGGTCGTCTCCGAGGTCATCGAGTAGCTGTAAGCGGGGCGGTCGGCTAGGCCGCCCCTCGCCGCTTCGGCGGCGGGACAACTTCAAGGACATACGACCGGGGTGGCGCCCCACAACCGATGGGGCGGCGCCCCTTCCGCGCGGTAAGGGCCGGGCGGGAAGAAAAAGAGAGAGCAGAAACCGTGGCGACGATTGCGGCCCAGAAAATTCGAATCCGACTAAAGGCGTACGACCACGACGCCATAGATCGGGCTGCCCGCGAGATCGTCGAGACCGCGGAGCGGACCGGGGCGAGTGTCTCCGGTCCGGTGCCGCTGCCGACCGAGAAAAACGTCTACTGCGTGATCCGCTCCCCCTTCAAGGACAAGGACTCGCGCGAGCACTTCGAGATCCGCACCCACAAGCGGCTGATCGACATCCTCCAGCCGTCGCCGAAAACCGTCGACTCGCTGCAGCGCCTCGACTCGCTGCCGGCCGGCGTCGACATCGAGATCCGGTTGTAAGGAACGGTTGGTGGCGGCGATCCTCGGCAAGAAGCTCGGAATGACGCAGGTCTTCCGCGAGGACGGAACCGTCGTTCCCGTCACCGTGGTCGAGGCCGGTCCGTGCAAGGTGACCGCGATCCGCGACGCCGAGCGCGACGGCTACGCGGCCGTACAGCTCGCCTACGGTGAGGTCGCCGAGGGCAAGCTGACCAAGGCCGAGCTGGGCCACCTGAAGAAGGCCGGCGCCCCGGCGCTGCGGCACGTGGTCGAGTTCCGCGACGCGGACGTCGGCAGCGACGGCTCTGACGGTGAGGAGGGGCCGAAGGTCGGCGACGACGTCACCGTGGCCGCCTTCGAGCCGGGCCAGAAGGTGAAGGTCTCCGGGATCTCGATCGGCAAGGGCTTCCAGG
>DASTYR010000059.1:0-10368 GCA_035764795.1 Solirubrobacterales bacterium
GGCACCCGACCCTCCCCACCCCAACCTTGATAGGAAACCCGTCCTGATGAGCGCGAACATGGGTTACGAGAGTCCGGGCATCGCGGGCAGCGGGGCGATAGCCACCGGCCTGGCCGCCGTCTCAACCACGACCGCCGACACGATCCTGCTGGCGCGCAGCGAGGCTTCAGCCTGGCGAGCCGAGGAGAAAGTCGTCGCTGCCTGCGCCAAGATCGAGGGCGCCGAACCCTCGCGACTGCGGGTCACGACCGACCCCAAGGATCTCGCCGACTGCGACATCGTCGTCGAGGCGATCGTCGAGGAGGTCGAGCCGAAGGGCGAGTTGCTGAAGGCGGTCGCCGAGGCCTGCCCGAACGCCGACCTCGCGACCACGACCTCCTCGCTCAGCATCGCCTCGATCGCCGCGGCGGGCAGCGTCGACGGGCGTCTCTTCGGCCTGCACGTCTTCAACCCCGTGCCGCGCATGAAGCTGGTCGAGGTCTGCTTCCCCGGCACGCCTGACTCGACCCGCGAGAAGGCGCTCGCCTGGTGTGCGGCGCTCGGCAAGACCGCGGTCGAGGTCCCCGACTTGGCCGGCTTCGTGGTCAACCGCCTCCTCTTCCCCTACCTCTTCGACGCTGTCCGCTTCATGGAACAGACCGGCATGGAGGCGGGCGAGATCGACACCTGCATGAAGCTCGGCGCCGGGCACCCGATGGGCCCGCTCGCCCTGCTCGACTTCGTCGGCCTCGACGTCTGCAAGGCGATCGGCGACGCCCTTTACGACGCCTCAGGCGAGGACTACCAGAAGCCGCCTGCGCTGCTGGTCAAGATGGTCGGCGAAGGGAAGCTTGGCCGCAAGAGCGGTCAGGGCTTTTACAGCTACGGCTAGCAGCTACCTTTTCCCGGCGATGTCCCAAATCACATCGGCCGGCGAGATGCCCTGACGGCGGGCCGTCTTCTCGATCTCGTCCCAGGGGAGCTCGGCTTCAGGCAGGTCATCCCAACGGGCGAGGTCGAGTGCCTCGACCGCACCCTTCAGCGCCGGGCCTAGATGCTCCTCGGAGCGCAGCAGCGCCCGCAGGACCTCCAGCTGCTTGTCGCTCAAACGCACAACCCACATGCGACACCTCCAAGTCGGACGGACGCGGGTTGCTCAGAGAACCTAGGCCGAGGTGCGGACGGAACTATTCAGAAGGCACCGAGGCGGCCGGCGCTCCGCCGCCGCTGATCCGAACCGCCTCGATCCGGTTCTCCCGCACCGACTCGACCCGGATCGTGTAGCCGTCGACGCTGATCGTGTCGCCGCGCTTGGGCAGGCGGCCGAGCTCGCCGAAGACGTAGCCGCCGACCGAGTTGTAGGCGTCGCCCTCGACCGGCAGCTCGATGCCGGCGTCGGCGAGATCGCCGAGCGAGACGTGGCCGCGCACGAACCATTCGCCCCCGGCGAGGCGGCGCAGCGCCGCGGCGCGCGGATCGGTCTCGTCCTCGATCTCCCCCACCACCTCCTCGAGGATGTCCTCGACGGTCACGATCCCCATCGTCCGGCCGTACTCGTCGACGATCACGGCAAGCGAGCTGCGCTGCACCTGCAGGTCGTGGAGGAGGTCGTCAAGGGGGCGCGTCTCCGGCACGATCACGGCGTCGCGGACGAGCGGCTCGATCCGCGCCTCGGGCCCGTCGCTCATGTAGAGGCGGGCGAGGCTGTTGTTGTGGACGATCCCCTTGACCCGGTCGGCGTTGTCGTCTTCGATCACGACCAGGCGGGTGTGGCCGGAGGTGACGCAGCGACGCAGCGCCGTCTCGGCCGTGTCCTCGGCGTCGATCGTGACGACGGCCGGAATCGGAGTCATCACCTCGCGCGCCTCCTGCTCGTGCAGGTGGAAGACACCGCCCAGCATCCCGGCCTCGCCCGGGTCGAGGCGGCCGCGCTGTGCGCCACGGACGATCATCAGGCGCAGCTCATCGGTTGAGGCAACCTCCTCGTCGGCCTCAGGCTCGATCCGCAGGACACGAGAAACGAAGAAGCGGGCGGGGACGTTCGTCAGGATGATCAGCGGGTGGAAGAGGCGGCGAAACGCCTCCAACGGCCTGGAGATGCCGAGCAGCAGGCCCTCCGCCCGCGCGATCCCCACCATCTTCGGCGCCTGCTCGCCGAAGATCACGTGCAGCAGGGTGACCACGGCGTAGGCGAAGAGGAATGCGAGAACGTAGGAGGCGGCCTCGCCGAGGGCGCCCTCGAGCACTGGCTCGATCAAGCTGGCTATTGCGGGCTCGCCGAGGAAGCCGATGCCAATCGAGGCGAGCGTGATCCCAACCTGCGAGGTGGCGACGTACTCGTCGACGTGGTCGAGCTGGTTGAGCGCGACGCGGGCGGCCCGACTGCCCTCCTCGGCAAGGTTCTCGATCCGGCTACGACGGGAGCGCACGATCGCGAACTCCGCGGCGACGAAGAAGCCGTTGACCGCGATCAACGCGAACACGAGAAGGACGAGCAGCAGGGCGCTCATCGGTGGCTATTTGGCCCGGTACTTCGGGGGAGGTCGTCTTCGGCCATTCGGCGCCCCGGACTATAGCTTTCCGGTCCGCGGAGCCGATGGGATGACATATTGAGCGGCTCCATGCGCATCGCCAGCCTCGTCCCCTCGGCCACCGAGATGCTCTTCGCGCTCGGCCTTGGCGACGACGTCGTAGCCGTCACCCACGAGTGCGACTTCCCGCCCCAGGCCCGCGCGCTGCCGCACCTGACGAGCACCATCCTGCAGCCGGACCTCGGCGCCGCCCAGATCGACACGGCCGTCAAGGCGACGGTCGCCGAGGGCCGCGCGCTCTACGAGCTCGACCAGGAGGTGCTCGCCGAGGTCGCACCCGACCTGATCGTCACCCAGGCGGTCTGTGCCGTCTGCGCGGTCTCCTACGAGGACGTGCTCGAGGTGGCGGCGCGCCTGCCCAGCGAGCCCCGCGTCCTGCAGCAGGACCCGAGCACCCTGGGCGAGATGCTCGAGGACGTGATTCGGCTCGGCGAGGCGACGCGGAGCGAAGCCGCTGCCCACGAGCTGCGCGGCGAGCTCGAGGGGCGGCTGGCCACGGTCCGCGCCGCCGTCTCGGGTGCCGGGCGCCCGCGCGTGATCGCGCTCGAGTGGCTCGACCCGCCCTACGTCGGCGGCCACTGGGTGCCGGAGATGATCTCGATCGCCGGCGGCGAGGACGTCGCCGGGCCACCGGGGCTGAAGTCGCCCGAGGTGGAGTGGGGCGCCCTCTCGGGACTCGAGCCGGACATCGTGATCGCGATGCCTTGCGGCCTCTACGCGGAGGAAGCGCAGATCGAAGCGCTCGAGCACTGGGAGCGCATCGCCTCGCTGGGGGCCGGCCGCGTCTTCGCGGTAGACGCGGCCTCGACCTTCTCGCGGCCGGGCCCGCGACTGGTCGACGGCGTCGAGCTGCTCGGCCACGTCCTCCACCCCGACCTGGTCGACCAGCCCGGCAACATCGGCTTCGCCGAGGTGCGGGCGCCGATCAGGCGACGCTGAGCGCAGCGACTATCGAGACGACGGCAACGGCGGTCATCGCAACCAGCTCGGCCGGCAATCGATTTCGGCCCAGGCTCCCGCGTTCGCCGGCGACGATCAACGCCGCGCAGAGGAGGCCGCCGGCAAGCCCACCCAGGTGACCGCCGACGCTGAGCCGGGGCAGGACGAAGGTCAACGCCAGGTTGATCACCAGCAGGAAGCCCAGCTCACCCGCGATCGCATCCATACCACGCCCGCGCGCGATCACGAATGCGGCGCCAAAGAGTCCGAACACCGCGCCGGACGCGCCCACGGTGACCGCAAGCGGATCGGAGAGCGCCAGAGCTCCGAACGAGCCGGCGAAGAGCGAAGCGAAGTAGAGGGCGACGAAACGCGGCGTCCCGATCGCCGGCTCGAGCATGCGCCCCAGGATGTAGAGGGCGAACATGTTGAAACCGATGTGGAAGAGGCTGGCGTGGAGGAAGCCACCGGTCAGCAGCCTGTACCAGTCTCCGTCGGCAACCGCCGCGCCCTGGAGTGCGAAATCTTCGATGACGGGCCCGGTGGCCCGACCGAACCCGCCGGCGCCGGTCGCGATCTCCGCCAGGAAAGCCGCCACGTTGAGCGCGATCAGGACGTAGGTGGCGGGGGCGTCGTAGCGACCGGGACCGACCGCACCACGGGTCACGCGCGTCTTCTGGCGGGCGCACTCGGGGCAGCGCATGCCGACCGGGGTCGGCGTCATGCACTCGGGGCAGATCGGGCGCCCGCAGGAGGAGCAGGAGACGCCCGTCTCGCGGTCAGGATGGCGGTAGCACGTTTGCATTCGCTGGCGACCGGGGAGCCTACAGTCGCCTGCCCCGTCCCTTCTAGAGAGGAGAGTTCCCTTGAACGAAGAGAGAATGGAAGGCGCGACCCCGGCCAGGCTCTACGCGACGCTCGTCGGTGGGACCCTCCTGGTCGTCGGGATCATCGGCTTCTTCTACAGCGCATCGTTTGGCGCCCCAGGCACGGTCGACAGCGTGCTCGGCATCTTCGCCGTCAACGCTTGGCACAACATCGTCCACATCCTCACCGGCGCACTCGGCCTGTTGGTGGCCGGCTACGCGGCGCGTGAGTACGCACTCGGGCTCGGCGTCGTCTACACGCTGATCGCCATTTGGGGGTTCGTCATCGGCGACAACGAGTCGATCCTCGGCTTCATCCCCGTCAACACCGAGGACAACTTCCTGCACCTGGTGCTCGGCCTGCTCGGCCTGGCCGCCGGTGCGGCGACGCCCGCGGACGAGCGGCGACGCAGCGAGCGGCCCGAGCGGGCAACCAGGACTACCTGAGCCGCCGGGCGAGGGCGTGGAGGCGGCCGTCGGCTTGACGGCGGCCGCGCCGCCGCCCCTCCAGCACGACGAGAGCGCCGGCCGCGACGCTGCCGGCGCCCAGGGCGACAACCGGCCGCACCCAGTTGCGCGGATCGCGCAGCGCTCGCAGCTCGCTTTCGGAGAGCTCCTCGGCCCAGTCGGAGAGCTCCTCGGCTGCGGCCTGCGTCACCGCGGAGAGGGTGTCCTCGAAACGACCGGCGAGCCGCTCGGGCGGCTCGATCGGCCGCAGAGCGTCGCCCAGCAGGCGCTCGACGTCCCAGCCGCCGGGCACGGCGCCGCTCGCCTCACTCGGGGTCATCGCCCATCTCCTCCTGCAGCTGCTTGATCGCGCGATGGATCAACACCTTGGTGGCACCGTCGCTGCGACCCAGCGCCCGCGCGATCTCGCGGTTGTCCATGCCGAGCGCGAAGCGCATGATCAGTGCGTCGCGCCGATCGTCGGGCAGGTGGTCGAGGTGCTCGATCACCCGCCGCAGCTCCTCGCGCCCCTCGGCTACGGCCTCGGTCCCATGGCGGGCGGCGATCGGGTCGGCGCTCTCGAGCGGCGCCTGGGGACGGCGCGAACGATCCCGGTAGAGGTTCAGCGCCAGGTTGTGGGTGATGCGGATCAGCCACGGCCGCAGCGGCCGCCCGTCGGACTCGCGCCGCGCCCGGTCGAAGTGCCGGTAGGCCTGAAGGAAGGCCTGCTCGGTCAGGTCCTCGGCGTCGTGCTGATTGCCGACCCTGTAGTAGGCGTAGGAATAGACGTCGCGCAGATGGTCGCGGTAGAGCTGCTCGAAGGCCCGGTCGAGCTCCGCCTTCGCGGCCGGGTCGAGGCTCGCCGGCTCGGCGTGGTCGGGCTCGCTCACCTGCCAAGCCTAGAGGCATCTGTCCCTCCGCCCAGCCCCTCATGCCGCCTGCCTCGCCCGCTCGACGTGGCGCAGCCGCGCCACCCACGCCTGCGCGTCGATCTCACCGGCAATCAGCGCCGCCAGGGCGCTCAGCGCGTCAGCCGGCAGTCCGGAGTCAGCGACGGCCTGCGCCAGCAGCGGCACCGCATCGAGGCCCTCCGACGCCTGCCCGATCAAGCGCGGGATCTCGGCGGCAGGCGTGCCGCTGCCGAGCAGCTCTCCGGCGCGTCGGTTGCGGCCCGACGGTGCCAACATCGTGGCGGTCAGGTCGCCGACCCCGGCGAGCCCCGCGAACGTCTCGAGGTCGCCCCCGCGAGCCAGCGCATAAGCGATGCACTCGCGCCAGACCTGCGCGGCAGCGATCCCGGCGGCGTTGAGCCCGAAGGGCTCGGTGGCAGCGGCGGCGAGCGCGGCGGCGTTCTTCGCCGCCCCCGCCATCTCGACGCCGCAGACGTCGTCTGAGCGCTCGCAGACGAGGCCCGCACGGTCGAAGACCTCGCCGAGCTGGTCGCGCAGGTCCGGGTCGCCGGAGGCCAGGACGAGCGCCGCCGAGCCCGAGACGGCCTCGCGGGCGTGCGCCGGCCCACCGAGCGACGCGATCGCCCGGGCGCGGATCCGCTCGCCGACGTACTCGGCGGGGAGCTGTCCGCGCGGCGGGACCATGCCCTTGCTGAGCAGCAGGACCGTGGAGCGGTCGCTGACCCGATCGGCGACCGCGCCGACCGCCTGTGGCAGCGAGCCGGAGGGGATCGCCAGGCAGACGAGATCGAGCCCGGCGAGCTCGATCTCCGCCGCCGGCCGCACGCGCAGCGACTCGGGCATCTGCACCCCCTCCAGGTAGCGCCGGTTCTGGCCCTCCTCGGCCATCGCCGCCGCCTGCGCCGCGGTCCGGGTGCCGAGCTGGACCTCGAGACCGCCACGCGCGAGCAGGACGGCGACGGCGGTGCCCCAGCTGCCGGCGCCGATCACGGCGGCGCGACGCATCGGTGGCAGCCCGCCCATCGCTTCCCACTGCAAGAGCACGTTGGGCCAGATCCGCGCCGTCACCGATTCGGCCAGCGGCGGCGAGGGCTCCTCGACGCGCGGGAAGGTCATCGCCTTGCCGAGCCGCACCTGCACCTTGCGCGGCCGGATGCGCCAGCCGCGGCGCACGTTCTCGCTGCCGACGACGGCCGTCGGCAGGACGGGGGCACCGGTCTGCAGCGCCAACCTGCCCACCCCCCGCTTCGGGTTGGCCAGGGTGCCGCGGCGGATCCGCGTGCCCTCGGGAAAGATGCAGACGGTGCCGCCCCGTTCGACGACGCGCCGCGCGGTCTCCATCGACTCCTCGTCGGACTCGCCGCGGCGGATCGGGAAAGCACCGAGCCGCGAGAGGATCCAGCCTTGCCAGCGCCGCTCGAAAAGCTCGACCTTGGCGACGTAGTTCATCGGCCGCCGCCATGGAAGGGCGCCGCCGATCGCGAAGGGATCGAGGAAGCTGCGGTGGTTGGAGGCGACGATCAGGCCACCCTTGACGCGACCGTAGTCGCGTCCCTTGTGCCGGTAGCGAAAGTAGGCGTAGAAGAACGGCGTCATGAAGATCCGGGCCAGCAGGTAGAGCGGCCAGTTGATGCCGTGGCGACGGGTGTAGGCGTGGTAGCGCCCGAGGCGCTCTTCGTCCATGAAGAGCGCTACACGAAGGCCGGGGGCCGGTTACCAGGCCGCTTCGACGAGGTCTCGCAGCTGCTCGGGCGCCGGCGGCTCCGGCCCGAAAGCGAGCTCGGGGCGGGCGAGCATCGAGTCGAGCGCTCGATCGAGCGCCGAGCGGTCCGCGCCGACCGCGCCGAGGCCGGGCGGGTCGCCGCCCAGTTCGCGGATGCGCGCTCCCAGGTCCGCCGGGTCGGTCTCGAGCGACTCGCAGAGCGCCCCGATCTCCTCGGGCGCACGGGTCGCCATGAAGTCCATCGTGTGGGGCAGCACCGCGGCGTTCGTCTCCGCGTGGGGGCTGCCGCAGACGCGGACCAGCGTCTGGCAGATCACGTGGTGCAGGGCGAAGGCGCCGGAGTCGATCGCGTAGCCGCAGAGGATCGCCCCCTGCGCGAGCGCCGCGCGGTCGCGCTCGCTCCGCTCCCGGTCGAGCGCCGCTCCGATCAGCTGGGCACCACGCAACGCGGCCATTCGCGAGACGGGATTCGAGAAGGGCGTGTAGAGGGAGTCGGCCCCGTGGGCAAGCGCGTTCATGGCGCTTGCCCGCAGCTGCCCCTCCTCCTGTCCGGTCATCGCCTCGGGGTCGGCGATCGCAAGCTGCGGCCGCACCATTTCCCGAACGCGTTCCTCCGCCCCAGCGGGCAGGCGGTGGATGGCGGTCATCTCCGCCCCGGAGAGGGTCGTCGGAACGGCGGCCACGTGGGCGCCGCTGACTGAGGCGACCGCCTTGGCGGTATCGATGACGCGGCCACCGCCGAGCGCGACCAGTTGCGGCCGCTCGACCCGCTGCAGGAGCTCCGCCGCCAGCTCCGGCACCTGTCCGGCGGCAACGGCATGGACGGCCCGTGCCGCCGACTCCAGCTCCGGCGCCCCGATCAGCGCTCGCGGCGTCGTCAGCAGTTCGAACTCGTCGAAGCCGTGCTCGCGGAGTAGCTGCGGCGCCTCGCCCAAACCGCCGGAGCGGAAGACGACGACGCGGCCGGCGTCTCGCCAAACGAAGCCGGCACTCACCCGGTCCGGGCGCTGCGCGGATTCCTCACCGGCCGCAGGTTCGGCTCCACCTCGTCGCGCAGGTGCTCGAAGGCGGGCGGCAGCGAGAGCTTCTCACCGAGCGACTCGAGCGGCTCGTCGACGGTGAAGCCCGGGCCGAGGGTGGCGATCTCGAAAAGGACGCCGCTCGGCTCGCGGAAGTAGATCGAGCGAAAGTAGAAGCGGTCGATCAGCGGCGTCGGCTGCGCTCCGCCGGCGATCGCGCGCTCGCGCCACTTCTCCAGCTCGTCGAGCTGCGAAGCCCAGGCGACGTGGTGGACGCTGCCCGCCCCCTGTAGCGAGCGCTCAGCCGGCGGCTCGTCGTAGACGTAGAGGCCGCCGCGCCGCTCGCCGCGCGCCTCCCAACCGGCGTCGACCGGCTCGAACTCGAGCGCCTCCAGCAGGCGCCTGCTCGCCTCCGGGTCGGCGCTGTAGGCGCAGACCGCGTGGAAGCCCTGCAGGGCCAGCTCGCCGGGGATCTCCGGGTGGTCGGCGATCAACGGCTCGTCCTCGACCGTCGCGACCAGCAGCTCGTGCTCAAGGCCCTCGGGGTCGGCGAAGCGCAGCGCGTCGCCGGCCCGCTGCGGTTGCACGCCGTTGGCACTGAGGCGGTCGTCCCAGAAGTCGAGCGACTGCAGCGAGCCGACCCGCCAGACGATTCGGTGGACATCGCCGGCGCCGGCGCGCCCCTTGGGGACATCCGGGAACTCGAAGAAGGTGAGGTCCGAGCCGGCACTGCCTTTCTCGTCGGCATAGAAGAGGTGGTAGACGGTCGGGTTGTCCTGGTTGACCGTTTTCTTGACGAGGCGCAGGCCAAGCACGCCCGCGTAGAAGTCGACGTTGCTCTGCGCGTCGGCGGTGATCGCGGTGATGTGGTGGATCCCCTCGAGCTTCACCTATGCCACGTATAGCATCCTGTGTCGATGAGCCGCAGCAGGCGACGCACGGTCAAGGCCCTGGTCGTGCTCGGCTCGGTCTTCGCATTCCTCAGCGTTTTCGCCATCTGGACGGAGCGGCAAGCGCTCAACACCGACGACTGGGTGCAGACCAGCGACCGGTTGATCGAGGACTCGACGATCCGCAAGGCGGTCGGCAACTACCTGGTCGACCAGCTCTACGCCAACGTCGACGTCGAGCAGGAACTGAAAGAGATCCTCCCCGGCGACACGAAGGAGCTGGCCGGGCCCGTGTCCGGCGGGCTGCGACGGGTGGCGGGCGACGGCGCCGACCAGGTGCTGCAGACGACGACCGCGCGGGATCTCTGGCAGGACGCCAACCGCACCGCGCACGAGCAACTGCTGGCGGTCCTCGAAGACGACAAAGAAGCGGTCTCGACCGAAGAAGGGGAGGTGACGCTGCAGCTGGGAAGCCTCGTCACCAACCTCGCCTCGGAGGTCGGGATCGGCGAGCAGCTGGCAGAAAAACTGCCGCCGGACGCGGGCGAGGTGACGATCCTGCGCTCCGACCAGCTGCGGACCGCGCAGGACATCGCGATCGCGGTCAAAGGGTTGGCGATCGTGCTCACCTTGCTCACCTTCCTCTGCCTCGGCCTGGCGATCTACCTCTCCCGGGACGAACGCTGGGTGACGGTCCTCTTCTGCGGCGCCGGTCTGATCGCGGCCGGTTTCGCGGTGATCGTGGCGCGGGAGGTGGCAGGCGGGATCGTCGTCGGCCAACTGGTCGACGATGGGAGCATCGAACCGGCGGCGGAAGCGGCCTGGTCTATTGCGACCTCCCTGATGATCAGCATTGCGACGACGGTCATCGTCGTCGGCGCCCTTTTCGTCGTGGCGGGTTGGCTGGCCTCGCCGACCGGCGGCGCCCGGTCCGTGCGCCGCGTGATGGCGCCGGCGTTGCGCGAGTACCCCGCCTACGTGTACGCGGGACTGGCGATCCTGG
>DASTYR010000060.1:0-3495 GCA_035764795.1 Solirubrobacterales bacterium
AGGAGGAGCGACATCTGGCGATACGCGTAGGCGTGCTTGGTGAGGTCGTCGTAGACGCACAGCGCGTCCTCGCCGTTGTAGAGGAAGTACTCGCCCATCGCGGTGCCCGCGTAGGGCGCGATGTACTTGATCGGCGCCGCCTCGTCGGCGGGGGCGGCGACGATGATCGTGTTCTCCATCGCACCGTGCTCCTCGAGGACCTCCTTGAGCTGGACGACGGTCGACATCCGCTGCCCGATCGCGACGTAGATGCAGACCATGTCCTTGTCGCGGTTGTTGATGATCGTGTCGATCGCGATCGCCGTCTTGCCGGTCTGGCGGTCGCCGATGATCAGCTCTCGCTGGCCGCGGCCGATCGGGTTCTTCCCGTCGATCGCCATCAGGCCGGTCTGGACCGGTTCGGTCACCGGCTGGCGCTGGACGACGCCGGGCGCTTTGAACTCGGCCGGGCGGCTCTGCGTGGTCGCGATCTCACCCTTGTCGTCGAGCGGGCGGCCGAGCGGGTCGACCATGCGGCCGAGCAGCTCGTCGCCGACCGGGATCCGCAGCAGCTCGCCGGTGCGCTTGACCGTGTCGCCCTCGACCACCTTTTCCCACTCGCCGAAGAGCACCGCGCCGACGTTGTCCTCCTCGAGGTTCAGCGCGAGGCCGGTGACGTCGTGCGGCAGCTCGAGCATCTCGAACGCCATCGCGTTCTCGAGCCCGTGGATGCGGGCGATGCCGTCGGCGACCGAGAGCACCGTGCCCACCTCGGACAGGTCGGCGCTGCCGGTGTCGATTCCCTCGATGCGCTCGCGCAGAATCGATGCGATCTCGTCGGGCTTGATCTCCATGTGGCTGCTCTATTCCTTCCTTACGCCGCCTGCGCGACGCTCTTTCGAAGTTTCTCCAAGCGACTGCGGATGCTCGCGTCCAAGACCATGTTGCCGACTTGGAGCACGATGCCACCGAGGATCTCCTCGTCGACGTCGCTGGCAAGCTCCACCTTGCGGCCGGTCTGCCGTTCGATCTCCTCGCCGATCTTCGCCACCGCGGCGGGGTCCAGCTCGACCGCGCTGGTCACCGTCACGTCGATCCGCTTGTTCTCCCGCTTCCAAAGCTCCTCGAACTGGCGCCGGATGCGGAAGACCTCGGTCATCCGCCCCTTGTCCACCAGCAGCTCGAGGAAGTTGACGAACTCGGGATCGGCGCCCGTTATCGCGCGCCGAATCCCCTCCGACTTCTCGGCCGAGGAGAAGTAGGGGCTGAAGAAGAAGACCTGCAGCTCGCGATCGCCTTCGACGGCATCGGCGAACTGGCCCAGCTCCTCGCGGATCGGGTCCAGCTTGCCGGTCTTCTTGGCGACGTCGAAGAGCGCCTCGGCGTATACGCGAGCTGCCTCCTCCATCAGTTGCTCGACCCCTCCGAGCCCGAGAGGGCGGTGAAGTCGACCTCGCTCAGCGCCTCCTCGACGAGGCGGCGCTGGTCATCGGGGCTGAGGCTCTTGCGGGTGACTTTCTCGGTGGCGAGCACGGTCAGGTCGGCGACCTCGCTGCGGATCTGCTGCAGCGAGCGCCGCGTCTCCGCTTCGATGTCGCGTTTTGCCGCTGCGACCAGCTCCTCGCGTTTCTCCTTGCCCGCGGCGCTCGCCTCAGCTTCCGCGGTCTCGGCTGCCTTGCGCGCCCGGGCCATGATGTCGTCGGCCTGCTCGCGGGCCTCGGCCAGCCGCGCCCGGTACTCCTCGAGCAGCTCGTCGGACTCGCGGCGCTGCCTTTCGGCCGCCTCGATCGACTCGGCAATCAGTTTCGCCCGCTTGTCGAGTGCCTCCTGGATCTTTGGGAAGGCGACCTTGCTTAGCACCCACATCGTCGCCAGGAAGAGGACCAGGGTCCAGATCATCAGCCCGACGCCCGGTGAGACCAGGAAGCTGCCTCCGGCCTCTTCCTCGGCGCCGTGCGCCGCCTCCTGGGCGAGCACGAGGAAGCCCGCTATGTCGGCAAATGCCTCCATCGGCGCCTAGGAGAGGAAGAAGGCGATCAGACCGAAGATGAACGTGTAGAAGGCGACCGCCTCGGTCAGCGCGAAGCCGAGCCAGCGGATGCTTTCCAGCTCGCTTTTCATCTCGGGCTGGCGGGCGACGGACTCGATCTCCTTACCGAAGATGAAGCCGACGCCGATGCCGGCGCCGATCGAGCCGAGGCCGGCGCCGACGCCAAGCGCAATCGCTTTGCCGGCACCTTTGACGCCTTCGTCGGTGACTTCGGCGATCGGAAGGGCAGTGAGATCCATCGGTTGTAACTCCTTTTCCTAGTGGCTGGCGGAGGTCGCTCCGCCGAGGTAGATGGCGGTCAGGGTCGCGAAAATAAACGCTTGCAGGGTGGCCACCAGGCCAACCTCGAAGATGAAGAAGGCGAAGGCGAGCGGGAAGGTCAGCGCGCCGAGCGCGGCTATTCCGAGCAGCACCGCCAGCCCGCCGCCCATGAAGAGCAGGAGCAGGTGGCCGGCGAGGATGTTGGCGAAGAGACGCACGGAGAGGGAGATCAGCCGCACGAAGTGCGAGATCACCTCGATCATGAAGATCGCGCCGCGCCCGATCGGGTTCATCTCCTCGAGGCCCGGAGGCAGCCAGCTCTTGAAGTAGGGGACGAAGCCCTTGGCCCGGATCCCTTCGACGTGGTAGGAGAACCAGACGACCAGGGTGAGGATCAGCGGGATCGAGATGTTGGCCGTCGCCGCGTAAATCGCCAGCGCCGGCAGTTCGAGGCCGAAGATGTCGACCTTGTGCTCGGTGTTCACCGGCAGCGGCAGGAAGCCGATCATGTTGGAGAACCAGATGAAGAAGAAGAGGGCGCCGAGGAAGGGGAACCAGCGGGCCGCCAGCTTGGCGTCCATGTTGCCGCCGGTGATGTTGTTGCGGGTCAGGTCGTAGGCCAGCTCGACCGCGGTCTGGACGCGATTCGGCTTCTCCGCCATGCGGCGCGCGATCCAGGTCATCGTCGCGATCGTCAGGGCGCTGGCGAGGAACAGGTACAGGACGGCCTTGTTGATGCTGAGGTCGAGGCCGCCGAGGTGGATCGGCACCCACTCCTCCAGTTTGAACTCGTTCTGGGGCTTGAAGTGGTCGTTCTTGCCGTCGCTGCCGAAGATCAGCAGCAGCGCGATCGCGGTCGCCAGATAGATGCCGAAGCCGAGCAGGACTTTGCCCTTGGTGCTCATCGTGCTCACCTCGCCTTGACCCCCTGGCTGTCGGGCTCCATCAAGTAGGCGATCCCCTGGGCAGCGAAGGAGACGGTGAAGAGCGTCAGCAGCAGCAGCGCCGCCGCCAGGCCCGCCTCGCGCTCGGCGATCCCGACCAGCAGCACCGCGGTCGCCATCAACCAGACTCGGCCGAGGCTCGTCGCAGCGACCGTGCCCATCGCCCGGCGCCGCTCGCCGTGACTCAGGTCGTCACTCGCTTTACGGCTGGCGAGGATCTGGACCCCGCGCTGAGTCAGCCAGACGGCCGCGGCGACCGCG
>DASTYR010000061.1:0-3556 GCA_035764795.1 Solirubrobacterales bacterium
TCAGGAGCCCCGGGGCGACGAGCAGCCGGGTCGCCAGGGCGGCGGCGACCGGGCGGGTCAGCGGCGGCGGCATCGGCAGCTCGCCGTGCTCGGCGTTCTCGGCCAGCGTCGCGCCGACAGCGAAGAAGCCAAGCGGCAGGATCGCGACGATGATCCCTTGCGATATGTCGACCGCCACGTCGGGGGCAAGTGCCTCCGGCGCCAGGAGCCCGGCGACCGCGGCGTAGAGCGGTGGGTTGCGGGTGAAGAAGGCACGCACGCGGTCGCGCGGCCCTTCGCCGGCGCGCGTGCCGAAGGCGGCGCCGACGGCGAAGGCACCGAGCAGCAGCGAGGGGCCGGCGACGGCTTGGTCGAAGAGTGCCGCCGTGGAGAGCGCGTCGTTGCCCAGCAAGGCGATCGTCAGCGGGTAGCCGAGGTACGCAGAGTTGATGCAAAGAACAGCGCAAACGACCGCTCCGGTCTGAGGCCGCGACAGGCGTAGTAGCCGCGTCGAGATCAGGAAAGCGGCGAGGGCGGCCAGCGCAACCGAGAAGAGGCCGAGCCCCAACCCGACCCCGCGCTCGACGTTGACCTCGCTGGAGGCGATGAAGAAGAAGACGACCGGCGGCAGCAGGACGAAGAGGATCAAGGTGAGCGCGCGCCGTGCCGCCAGAGCGGCGGCGCGCGGACGGCGCCGCTCCGCCCAGACCCCGACGGCCGCTGCCAGCACGATGACGGCGATGGTTAGCAGGACGCCCATAGGGCGCTCAGCCTACGAGCGAGCTCAGAAAAGAGAGCTGCCGGCGCGCTCGGCGAACTCGACGAGCGGCTGGGGGATGATCCCGAAGAAGACGGTGGCGGCAGCCGCGAGCGCGGCGGGGACCACGAGGTACGGCCGGCGGCCGGCTTCGGGGTCGATCGGATCGGCCTCCGGGGAGGCGCCGGCGATGGCAGGCGTGGCGGGTGGAGCCTCGGCGCGCCCGGCACCCGCCGCCCCGGGCATCCACATCGCCGCCACCACACGCAGGTAGTAAGCGAGCGAGATCATCGTGCCGACCGCGATGAAGACGGCGAGCCAGGTGTAGTCGCCCTCGACCAGCGCCTCGATCAGGTAGAGCTTGCCGATGAAGCCGACGGTCGCCGGCAGGCCGGCGAGGCCGAGCATCGAGATCGTCAGCGGCCAGGCGAGCAGCGGCCGATCCGCCCCGAGGCCGCGCACCGCCTCGATGTCGTCGCCGAAGATGGTCTCGCGCTCGCGGGCGACGACGACGGCGAAGGCGGCGAGGTTCATGAAGGCGTAGCCGGCGAGATAGAAGACGAGGGCGCTGACGCCGGCCTCGCTGGCGACGACCAGGCCGCCGAGGATGTAGCCGGCCTGCGCCACGCCCGAGTAGCCGAGCAGTCGCTTCAACGAGCGCTGCCCGAGCGCGCCGACGTTGCCGATCACGATCGTCGCCGCCGCGAGCACGGCGAGGGCGGGCTGCCACTCGTCGGCCTGGGGCGCCAGAGCCAGCTCGAAGAAGCGGACGAAGACGGCGAAGGCCGCCGCCTTGGTGGCGACCGCCATGAAGGCGGTGATCGGGGTTGGCGCTCCCTCGTAGACGTCGGGGGTCCACTGGTGAAACGGCGCGATCGAGGTCTTGAAGGCGAGGCCCACGGCGACCAGGGCGATTCCGATCAGGACGAGCGGGTCGCCGACCAGGCCCTGGCGGTCGATGCCCGCGGCGATCGCGCCGAAGTCGGTCGCGCCGGAGCCGCCGTAGAGAAAGGCCATCCCGTAGAGCAGCGTCGCCGAGCCGAGCGAGCCGACGATCAGGTACTTGAGCCCCGACTCGAGCGAGCGCTCGCGCCGCAGGTTGCCGGCGCAGAGGATGTAGAGCGGGATCGAGAGCGTCTCCAGGCCGACGAAGAAGCTGACTAGGTTCTGCGCCTGCGCGAGCAGCACCATCCCCAGCACCGAGCCGAGCAGCAGCGCGTGATACTCGCCCCCGCCAACCTGCTCCGCAGCCGGCTCGCGGATCGAGAGCAGCACACAAGCAGCTGCCATCAGCAGCACCACCAACGAGATCGCAATCGCCAGCTCATCCAACCGCAGCGCCCCCGAGACGAGGTTCGACGTCTCCCCCCACTGCCAGATCAGCAACCCAGCCGTCGTCCCCAAGCTGACCAGCGTCAGCCCCGGCGCCATCCGCTTCGTCGGCCCGAACACGGCGCTCATCAGCACCACGCAAACGCTCACGGTCAGGGCGATGACGGGCGACAGCCCGGCGTAGTCAATCTCAGGCGCGACGAAGTTCACCGCCTTGCCACCGCCTCTCGAGGGAGGGGGCTCGGGGGAGCCTCCCCAGGAACTCCGCACGCAGCGGGGCGCGCGCAATCGAGAGCAAGGTGCTCACCTCCGCGGAGGTGCGCCTGGGGAGGCTCCCCCGAGCCCCCTCCCACCGCAGCAACCGCCTTGAAGACAGACCTATCCGTCCGCTCCAAAATCAAATTCGGGTAGAACGCCAGCCCGACGATGCAGGCGACCAGCGGCACGAGCACGACTCCGTCACGCCAGCCAATGTCGCGCGACGGGAGCCCTTCGGGCACCCGGTTGTGCATCGTCTGCTGGTAGAGACGCAACGCGTAGTAGGCGGCCAGCGCGACGCCGATCACGGCGACGAAGGCATAGGCGATCTTGGCCTGGAAGAGGCCGTTGAGGATGAAGAGCTCGCCGATGAAGTTGGCCGACCCCGGCATCGCCAGGGTCGCCAGGGCGACGATCAGGAACATCACCGCCAGCACCGGCGCCCGCAGCGCCATGCCGCCCATCTCGCGCAGGTCCTCGCTGCCGGAGCGCTCGGCCAGGACGGCGATGATGATGAAGAGGGGCGCGACCACGAGGCCGTGGTTGACCATCTGCAGGAGCGCGCCGTCGGCCCCGTCGGCGCGCAGGGCGAAGATGCCGGCGGTGATGAAGCCGAGCTGCGCGACGGAGGAGTAGCCCGCTACCAGGCGCACGTTCGTCTGCGTGAACGCCATCACCGAGCCGTAGAGGATCGAGGCCAGCGCGATCACCAGCACGACCTCCTGGAACTCGACCGTGGCGTCGGGGAAGAGGGGCAGAACGACGCGCAGGAACCCGTAGGCGCCGACCTTCGCGAGCACGCCCGAGAAGACCGCCAGCACCGGCAGCGGCGCCGCGCGGTAGGCGTCGGCCAGCCAGCCGTGCAGGAGGAAGGCGGGCATCTTGACCAGGAAGGCGAGGGCGAAGAACCAGAAGATCCAGCGCTGGCTGCCCTCGCCGAGCGGCTGGCGCGCCAGCTCGGCGATCGAGAAGGTGATGTCGCCGCCGTCGGCGGCGATGATCCCGGTCGCGATCGCGCCGACCAGCATCAGCAGCGAGCCGACCAAGGTGTACACGATCATCTTCAGGGTCGCCGCCGAGGCGGTGACGCCATCGGGCCGGTCCGTCCCCCAGGCCCCGAAGAGGAAGTAAAAGGGGACCAGCATCAGGTCGAAGAAGAGGACGAAGAGCAGCAGGTCCTGGGCGAGGAAGGCGCCCAGCGTCGCCGTCTCGGCCAGCAGCATCATCAGG
>DASTYR010000062.1:0-13948 GCA_035764795.1 Solirubrobacterales bacterium
CCATAGGGCCCTATCTCGGTAGGGGTCGAACGGCTTGTACTTTTTCCGCTGGGCGGCTCGCGGACAGCCTCAGCGGAGCTTCGGAAAAAGTTGAGTGAGGCCCCTACCGAGATAGGGCCCTCCTATAGTTGGGCGTCATGCCCAGGTACCACGTCACTACGTTCGGCTGCCAGATGAACGTGCATGACTCCGAGCGCATGCAGGGGATGCTGGAGTCGCTGGGATATGAGCGGGCGGAGAGTCGGACCGAGGCGGATCTGATCCTCTTCAACACCTGCTCGATCCGCGAGTCGGCCGACAACCGCTTCATCGCCCATCTTGGCGAGGCCAAGCGGCTCAAGTCCGAAGATCCGGAGCGGGTCGTCGGCGTGGGTGGTTGCTGGGCGCAGTCGGTCAAGGAGGAGGTCTTCCAGCGCTTTCCCTTCGTCGACGTCGCCTTCGGGCCGGGCCAGATCCACAAGCTGGCCGAGTTCCTCAACTCCGACTCGCTGACCGCCCAGGGCTACTTCGAGTTCGAGGACTTCTCCGGCCACCTGCCGGCGCGGCGCGAGCGGCAGTTCCAGGGCTGGCTGCAGATCTCGCAGGGCTGCAACTGCAGGTGCGCCTACTGCATCGTCCCCTCGACCCGCGGGCGCGAGGTCAGCCGCGACCCGGCCGAGCTGGTCGCAGAGGCCGAAGGCCTCGCCGCCGACGGGGTCCGCGAGGTGACGTTGCTTGGGCAGAACGTCAACAGCTACGGCCGCGACCTACCGGGCGACTCGCGGATCGGCTTCTCCGAGCTGCTCAGGCGGATCGATGCGGTCGAGGGAATCGGCCGCATCCGCTACACCAGCCCGCACCCGAAGGACATGAAGGAGGACGTGATCCGCGCCCACGCCGAGCTGGGCGCTGTCTGCGAGCACATCCACTTGCCGCTGCAGTCGGGCTCCAGCGCGGTGCTGAAACGGATGCGGCGCACCTACGACCGCGGCCGCTACATGGACCGGGTGGCGCTGATCCGCGAGCTGGTCCCCGACTGCGCGATCACCACCGACATCATCGTCGGCTTCCCCGGCGAGAGCGAGGCGGACTTCGAGCAGACGCTCGAGGTGGTCGACGAGGTCGGCTACGACGGCGCCTTCACCTTCGTCTTCTCGCCGCGGCGTGAAACGGAGGCGGCGACGATGGGTGAGCAGGTGCCCCATCCCATCAAGGTCGAGCGGATGGAACGGCTGGTCGAGCTGGTCCAGCGGCGGGCGACCGAACGCGCCCAGCGCTTCGTGGGGCGGCGCATGGAGGTGCTGGTAGAAGGGACCAGCAGAACCGATGCGACCAGGCTGCGCGGACGGACGCGGCACAACAAGGCGGTCAACTTCGAAGGGGCGGCGGAGCCCGGGGACCTCGTTCAGGTCGAGATAGAGCGTGCGACGAGCACGACGCTGGGAGGGGTGTCCGCCCAACCCCTCTCTCAACTTTTTCGGTGAAGCGTCGCCGGGGGCGCCCGGGCCGCGTGGCGAAAAATTACAAGCCGTTCGGGGCAGGGCGGACACCCCCCTCATGGACGTAGTCGCGATTTTCGGGCCGACCGGGGTCGGGAAGACCGGGGTCGCCGTGGCGCTGGCAGAAGAGCTGCGGAGGCGGGGAGAGGATCCGGTGGCGATCTCCTGCGACGCGCTGCAGGTGTACGAGGGGTTGGGGACGCTGACGGGGGTTGCGTCGGCCGAGGAGAGGGAGAGGCTGGAGCATCGGTTGGTGGGCTTTGTGCCGGTTACCGAGCCGTTCTCGGTTGGGGACTACATGCGACTCGCCCACCGGGAGGTAGATGAAGCTTTGGAGGCAGGGCGGACGCCGATCGTGGTGGGGGGGACGGGGCTCTACCTGCGGGCGGCGCTGGCGGAGCTGTCGTTGGAGAAGGTGCCGGCGGGGGCCGAGGACTCGGAGCTGTGGTCGCCGGAGACGCGGCATTCGACGGCGATCTTCGGACTCGACATGGACCGGGAGCGGCTCTACGAGCGGATCGACGCCCGCACCGAGGCGATCGTCGCCGCGGGGGCGAGGGGGGAGGTCGAACACGCCGAGGCTTTGGGGCCGTCGCGCACCGCCCGCAAGGCGCTCGGCTTCGACGAGCTGCTCCGTGGCGACGTCGAGGCGATGAAGAAGCGCTCGCGCAACTACGCCCGCCGCCAGCTGACCTGGATGCGCAAGATCCCGAATCTCCACTGGATCGACCGCACCGGGCTGAGCGATGCCGAAGTCGCGGCCGAAGTCATCGCTGTGGCCGACTAGGCTGCCGAGCGATGCGATTCGAGAAGTGGACGGCGCTCGGCAACGACTACGTGATTCTCGAGGCGGATGAGCTTCCGTGGGGATTGAGCTCGGCGCGGGTGCGGCGGCTCTGCGACCCGCACTTCGGCATCGGCGCCGACGGCGTGCTCGAGCTCTCGCCGTCCGGCGAGCCCGGCTACGTGGCCCGGCTGCGGATCTTCAACCCCGACGGCTCGGAGGCGGAGCTGTCTGGCAATGGGGCTCGCGAGGCGATCCTCTACCTGCGTCGTCACGGCTGGACTGACGCCGACACCTTCTCGATCCACACCGCGGCGGGTCCGATCACGCCGACGATCACCTCCAAGCGGACCTGCTCGGTCGAGATGGGGCGGGCATCCACGACCTCGAAGGATTTCCCCGGCGGCCCGCCGGACGGCCGCGGGACGCTGACGGCTGACGACCGCGAGTGGGAGTTCCAGCATGTCTCGATCGGCAACCCACAGTGCGCGATCGAGGTCGGCGAGCACATCGAGGAACTCGATCTGGCCGTGATTGGTCCCGCGATCGAAGGCCATGAGCTGTTTCCCAACCGCACCAACGTCTCGTTTCTGTGCATAGAAGGGAGCCGGGTGCGGGCACGGATCTTCGAGCGGGGTGTCGGCGAAACGCTCTCCTCAGGGACCGGCGCCAGTGGCGCAGCCGTGACCGCCTTCCTGCAGGGGGTGGCGAGCCCGATCACGGTGGAGTTGGACGGGGGAGAGCTTGAGGTTGCCGTCTCCGACGAGCTTGACGTGACGCTGACCGGCTGGGCCGAGCCGATCTGCTCCGGCGAGCTGTCGGTGGAGCTGCTGAGCGCCCTGGCGGACCTCGGCTGAGGCGCTGTACGCGCTCGTCATCTAGATTTCCGCCTCCCGTGGCCGAGCCGACCGCCAAGCCGGGCATCGCCGCGCCCTCGAGGCGCCTCGAGGCGATGCCCCCCTACAAGTTCCAGGAGCTGGAGCGGACCATCGCCGACAAGCGCGCCGCCGGCATCGACGTGATCAGCCTCGGTATCGGCGATCCCGATCAGCCGACCTACCCTCACATCGTCGAGGCGATGCAGGCGGCCGTCGCCGAACCGGGCAACCACCAGTACCCGACCAACCGCGGCCGCGACGAGTTTCGCGAGGCCTTCGCCGATTTCTATGAGAAGCGCTTCGGCGTCGAGATCGACGCTGAGAACGAGGTCATTCCCGCGATCGGGGCCAAGGAGTGCATCTACAACCTCTGCTTCGCTTTCCTCGACGCGGGCGGTGTCGCTCTCGCTTCGGATCCCGGCTACCCGGTCTACACCGGGGGTCCGATCCTGGCCGGGGCGCGGGCCGAGCTGCTGCCGCTGGTCCCCGACCTCGGTTTCGTGCCCGACCTCGACGCGGTGCCGGCCGACATCGCCGCCGAGGCACGCCTGATGTTCCTCAACTACCCCAACAACCCGACCGGTGCCGTCGTCCCCGAGGGATTCTTCGAGAAGGTCGTGGCCTTCGCGCGCGAGCACGAGATCCTCGTCGTCCACGACAACGCCTACTCGGAGACCACCTACGACGGCTACGTGGCACCGAGCTTCCTCGCCACGCCCGGCGCCAAGGAGGTCGGGGTCGAGGTCTTCTCGCTCTCCAAGGGCTACAACATGACCGGCTGGCGCTGCGCGGCGATCCTCGGCAACGCAGAAGCGGTACGGACCTACTGGCGGCTCAAGACCAACGTCGATTCGGGTCTATTCGACGCGCTGCAGATCGCCGCGGCTGCGGCCCTGAGCGGGCCGGACGAGCCGCTGCGAGAGATGAACGCCACCTACGCGCGGCGCCGCGACCTAGTCGTCAGCGCCCTCGGTGAGATCGGCGTCGACGTGACCGCGCCGAAGGGGACGATCTACGTCTGGGCTCCCGTCCCGGACGGCCACACTTCGACCTCGTTTGCAGAGCTCGTCCTCGAGGAGGCGGCTGTCGTCGTCTCGCCCGGCTCGATGTACGGGCCGAGCGGCGAGGGCTTCTTTCGCATCTCGCTCACCACCCCGGACGAGCGCATCTCCGAGGCGGTCGAGCGGATGCGCGAGCACCTGGCCTAACGGTCTCGTCGGCCAGGCGCTCGCGGCGCGTCTTCCTACTCAACCTCGACTTCGTCGACCATCCCCTTGAGGGCGTGCGGTTTGCCGCCGTCGCGGTCGCTGATGAAGCAGAACAACGCATAGCGGCCGGGCTTGAGGTCGACGTTCACGAGCTGCGATTCGCCACCTTCGATTACGGCGGTGTCGAAGCCGCCCTCTTCGGCGATCGGCGGTTTCCCTTTCTCGGTTTTGAAGAAGGTTTCGACATCCTCCGCGGTCGCGTCGCCTTCAATTGGCGCGATCAGCAGGTGATGCGGCTCCTCGCCCTCGTTGTCGAAGACGATCTCCGCATTCCCGGATGGAAGTGCCTCGGCTTCGAAGGCGTATTCGTCGTCCGCGTCGACCGCGGTGACCGTCGCGTCACCCTCCAGCGTCTCGTCCTCCTCCTCGCCGGTCACCTGGATCGCCGGCACCGATTTCGGATCGGGCTGGCCCGCTTCGAGGTCGAAGGCGTAGTAGGTGCCGGGCTTCAGCACCTGGGTCACGATCGTCTCCTCGCCCGGTTCGGTCACTCCCAGGCCGCCGCCGGCGAAGAACCAGTCCGGGAACGGTTTGCCCTGCTGTGCGCCGCCGAGGACTTTGACCACCTCGTCGGCCGAGTGGTCGCCCTCGACCCGGATCAGCTGGAGTTCTCCGTCTTTGCTCCCTTTGTTGGCGAGCGCGATCTCCGCCTCTCCCGCCTCGGCGCTGCTGGGACCTGAGATCGCTGCCGTTTTGCCTTCCTGCGCAAGGGTGAAGGTGAGGGTCTGAGCCTCTTCCTCGTCACCGCAGGCGGCGACGCCCAGCACGAGCAGCGCCGTCGTGGCTAAGCAGGCGAGGACACGGTAGGGGGAATGGCTGGCGGTGCTTCTCAAGACGGGGCCTCCTGTTTGGGAACGGCCAGACCGTACCCGCGGCGGCGGACTCCCTAACGCTCGCCGCCGTCGTCGCGCTTGGCCCAATAACGGTTGAGCCCGCGCCACTGGTACTCGGGTGGGACCGCCTGCAGCAGGCGCGCCGCCACCTCGTCGCCGTCGGCCTGCCTCGCCACGAGCTGGCGATGACGGCTCTCGTACTCGGCCTCGGGCAGCTGCCGTGCCAGCTCGGCCTCCTCGCGCAGGCGGTCGCGCACCGTGGCGAGGTGCTCGGCCGGCTCCTCGATTGCGCCGAAGTGGGTCAGCGCCAGCCGCTCGGGCTGCCATTCCTCGACCAGACCGATCGAGTCGATCCAGGTCTCGACGTCGATGTCGGGTGGCGGCGTGGGGGGGACGACCAGGTCGGCGCCGGGGATCGCGACCGCGGCGACGTCGCCGACGAAAGCGGTGCCGCTCTCCTCATGCAGGTAGCAGACGTGGTGAGAGGCGTGGCCGGGGGTATAGGCGACGCGCATCCCATGAACTTGCTCGCCGCCCGAGAGGGGGCGGACGTTCTCCTCGGGAACCGGCAGGATCTCGCCCCACAGACGCTCCATCTCGTCGCCGTAGAGGCGCTCGGCGCTGGCGAGGAGGCGCGAGGGGTCGATCAGATGGGGGGCGCCGCGCTCGTGGACGTAGACCTCCAGGGTGGGCCAGCGTCGCACCAGGGCTCCGGTTGCTGCCGCGTGGTCGAGATGGATGTGCGTGAGCAGCAGGGCGTGGGGTGCCTCGCCGCCGCCGAGCCCCGCCAGCAGCGTCTCCAGCGAGGACTCGGGACCTGGATCGACCAGCACCTCGCCGACCTGCCAACAGCCGATCACGTGCGTCCGCCCGAGGTGCTCGACGTCGATTACCCGCATCGGCCCTTCGAGGTCAGGCGGCAGCCGGGGCCGGAAAGCGGTCGTCGGCCTCGAGCGTCTGCCGCAGGCCCTCCTCTAGCCCACGCGGCGCATAGCCCAGCTCACGGCTCGCCTTCTCGTGACTGGCCCAGAAGGTGACGCCGTCGGCCGAGGAGATCAGCTCGCGCAGGTTGGGAGGCTGGCCCATCAGCTTGCCGACAAGGGGGCCGATCGGCGTCATCGCCTTGATCAGCGGCGTGGGCAGGGTTCCCCGGGGTGGCTTTCGGCTGGTCAGCCCGGCCACGACTCCGATCGCTTCGCGCATCGTCGTCGCCGGTCCGCTCAGCACGTATGCCTCGCCGGGACGCCCCTTGTCGAGCGCCAAAAGTATGCCCGCGGCGACGTCTTCGACGTGGCTGAGGCAGATCCCCAGCTCCGGGAACGGCATCAGCGGCAGCTTGCCCGAGAGGAACTGCTCGAGCAGGTCGGCCACCTGGGAGGTGTCGCCGGGGCCGTAGACGCCGCCAGGTTGGACGATCGTGCACGGCAGGCCCTCGGCGCTCAGCCGCTTGGCGATCCGGTGTGCCTCCAGCTTGGTCTCCTCGTAGTAGGAGGTGAAGTGCTTGCCCGGATGCTCGTAGGACTCGTTGACGACCTCGTGATGCGTGTTGCCGAAGGCGCCGACGGTCGAGACGTAGACGACCTTGCCGATCCGCGCCTCGAGCGCGGCCCGCAGCACGCGCTCGGTGCCGGCGACGTTGGCCTCGTACATCGCCGGCCGCCGCGAGGCGGGGATGCCGACCTCGTACATCGCCGCGGCGTGGATCACAGCGTCAGAGCCCTCGATGCCGCGCCGGATCGCCGCCTCGTCGCCAAGGTCGCCGCTGACGATCTCGCAGCCGAGGTCGGCTAGCTGCCGCGCCTTCTCGGGACTGCGGGCCAGGCAGACGACCTCGTCGCCGCGAGCGCGCAGCTGCCGCGCCACCTCGCCGCCGATGAAGCCCGTACCGCCCGTCAGGAAGACCCTCACGGTCCGGAAGCCTACTGGCTCGCTGGCCAGTCGAGCGCCCTACAATCGAGCCCAGTGGAGCGATCGCGGAACGGGCGCAACAAGCAGACGGGGGATGGCGCCAACGGCGCCGGAATCTCCAACCGCCGCGCCCGCCAGCGGGCGCTGGCGATCGGCATCGACGACGGCCGCGACGAGGCCGAGCCGCTGGCCGAGCTGAAGGAGCTGCTGCGCACGGCGGGGGTGGCGACGGCGGGGGAGATGCTGCAGCAGCGCTCCGCGCCGGATCCCGACCGCTACTTCGGCCGCGGCAAGCTTGCCGAGCTGAAAGCGGAGATCGGCCGCTGCGGGGCCAACCTGGTCGCCTGCGACGACGAGTTGGCGCCGCGCCAGGAGCGTAACCTCGAGGCGGCGCTCGGCGTGCCGGTGATCGACCGCACCGCGGTCATCCTCGACATCTTCGCCGACCACGCTCACTCCGCCGAGGGAAAGCTGCAGGTCGAGCTGGCGCAGCTCGAGTACAACATGGCCCGCATGCGGGGGCTGTGGACCCACCTCGAGCGCCTCGGCGCCGGCCGCATGGACGGTGGCATCGGCACCAGGGGCCCGGGTGAGACCCAGATCGAGACCGACCGCCGCCTCGCCCGCGACCGGATCGCGGCACTGCGCCGGCGGCTGACGAAGCTTGAGCGCAACCGCGGCGTGATGCGGGCTCGCCGCGAGGGCTCCTCGCTGCCCCGTGTCGCCCTCGCCGGCTACACGAACGCTGGCAAGTCGACCCTGCTCAACGCGCTCACCGGGGCCGAGGTGAGCGTCGGCGACCGCCTCTTCCACACCCTAGACCCGACGACGCGGACCTTCGAGCTGTCGGGCCGCGACTACCTGCTCACCGACACGGTCGGCTTCATCGAGAAGCTGCCCCATCAGCTCGTCGAGGCATTCAAGGCGACCCTGGAGGAGACCGTGCTCGCCGACCTGATCCTGCAAGTGGTCGATGCAGCGGCCTCCGAGGAGCGGCGCGCAGCCGATCTCGAGGCCGTCGACGCGGTCCTCGAGGAGATCGGGGCGGGCGAGAAGCCGCGCCTGCTCGTCCTCAACAAGGCCGACCTGCTGGGTGAGGAGGAGCGGCGCGAGGCGCTGCTGCGCCACCCCGATGCGGTGTTGGTCTCCGCCCTCGAAGGCGAGGGGATCGGGACACTGCACGAGCGGATCGAGACCGCCTTCGAGGACACCCTGGCCGAGGTCGAGCTCCTCGTCCCCTATGACGAAGGCGCGCGACTGCACGAGCTGCACGAGCTGGCCGGCGACCTGGAGCGAACCGAGCGCGAAGACGGTGTGCTCGTCCACGCCAAGGTGCCGGCGGCGGAGCTGCACCGCTTCGCCGACCTCGCCGTCGCCTAGGGTTCGCGCCGTGGAGATGCGCGTGGCCAAGCTGAGCGAGGGCGCCACCCTGCCCACCCGCGCACACGACGGGGATGCCGGGCTCGATCTCTACGCCTGCGAGCCGGCCCACCTCGGGCCGGGAGAGCGCTGGAGCGTCGCGACGGGAATCGGCGTGGAGATCCCCGATGGTCACGCCGGGCTGGTGCTGCCGCGGTCCGGGCTGGCACGGGACCATGGAATCGCGCTGGTCAACAGCCCCGGCCTGATCGACTCGGGCTACCGTGGCGAACTTCGGGTGCTGCTGCTCAACACCGACCCCGCCGAGACGTTTCGGATCGAGGTCGGCGATCGGATCGCCCAGCTGCTGATCGTGCCGATCGCGCTGGCGGAGCCGCTCGAGGTCGAGGCGCTGAGCGAGTCGGCGCGCGCCAGCGGCGGTTTCGGCTCCAGCGGCCGCTAGCGTCGCTCAGCGACGGCGAACTTTGAAGCGGACGACCGCCGGCGAGCGGTCGCGGTTGCCGGCGGCGTCGATCGCGAAGACGCGGAAGACGTGCCGGCCCGTCCTCACGAAGTAGGCGCGGGGGGAGCGACAGAGGCGGAACGGTCGCCGGTCGAGCTTGCAGTGGAAGCGTGCACCGCTCTCGCTCGCGGCGAATGCGAAGGCGACCCGGCGTCGACTTCCGCTTGCAAAGAGCACCCGCGCCGGGCGGCGGAGGAATTGCGTCGCCGGGGGGATCGTGTCGGCCCGCGGCGGGCGCGGCGGACGCGACTGATCGGGGGGAGGCGGGGGCGGGGTGGGGCCGTCGCCGGTGGGTGGCTCGGGTTCAGGCTCCGGGTTCGGGTCGACCGGGGTGTCGGGCGGTCGGAAGCTGTTCGGATCGCGCTCCTCGATCGTCTCGCAGTTACCCAGAGCGGAATCGGGCCCGTTCTCGGGCCGGTCGATCTGAGCGAGATCCTGGCCGTCGCCGCAGTCGACCGTCGAATCCGGATCATCGACGGGAGTGCCGGAGTTGGCAAGGATCGAGTCGTTGCCCTCGAGGGCGAAGTAGGAGTCGTCGCCCGGTCGGCCCAGCAGCTGGTTGTCGGCCGTATCGCCGATGAGCACGTCGGCGCCACTGCTGCCCTCGATGTCCTCGAGCCCCAGCAGGTCGGTCAGCAGGTCCGGGCTGGGGCACTGTGCCTGGCCCGCTGATCCAACCCCGCCCGCCAATTTGGCGCGCAGGTCGATCGTGACGGGCTGCTGGAACTGAGCCCAGTTGGCGTTGTCGCGATCGGGCCCGCCGTCGAGCGAGTCGCCGTTGCAGACAGCGTCGGAGACGAAGAGGTCGTCGCCCGAGCCGGCGTCGAGGCTGTCGGCGCCGCCGTTGTTGGGGACGGCGTCGTCGCCGCCCGCAGCGCTTGCCGTGTCGTTCCCGGGACCGTCTACCAGCGCGTCCTCGGTGCCGCCCCCGGTGAGACCGTCCTCGTCGGCGCCGCCGAGCAGGACGACGGAGGTCGTCTCGGGAAAGCCGGCCGCCGAGAGCGTGTCGTCACCGGCGAGGCCGGCGAGGAGCACCGAGTCCGGGGGCTCGGAGAGATTGAAGACCGTGGGGTTGCCGTTGGCAGTGATGGTCACGGTGACCGCCGGCGGCTGCGACGGGGTGGCGGAGTAGCCGGCGACGACGACGTCGTCGCCGCTGCTGCCGGTCAGGTAGAGGGCGGGCGCCGTGCCGGCTTGGGGCGCCATCGCGCCGCTCGCCACCGTGCCCGGGTCGCGCGGGTCGACCTCCTCGTCGCTGAACTCGCATTCGACCGCGGTGGCGGCCTCGCAACTGTCGCCCTCGGCGCCCCCGTGGGCGGTGTCGGTTCCGCCTCCACCGAGGATGACGTCGGCGCCACCGCCGCCGTAGAAGGTCTCGCTGTCCCCGGTGCCGACGATGAAGTCGGCAAACGCGGTGCCGATCACGACCTCGAAGCTCGTCGATTCGACCTCTTCGTCGAATCCTCCGCCGTCGGGAGCGCGGCCGTTGTCGCCCCTGCCCGTCTCGAGGTTGATGTACGCGCCCCGGCCCTCGGGAGTCTGCGGGAAGCCCTGGTAGACCGAGAAGTCGGGAAAGGAGTACGGGGCGTTCGGCCGGTCGAAGAAACCGGGGGTCACACCCGTCGCGTAGCTGAGCGTGTCGGTACCGCCGCCGGTGTTCTGGATGTGGTCGATGGTGGCGTCGCCGCGGACGAAGTCGTTCCCCGCTTCGCCGTCGAGCACGGAGTCGGCGCCGAAGCCGCCCGAGAGGCGGTCGTCGCCGCCGCCGCCGCGCAGCTGGTCGTCGCCGATGCCGCCGTAGAGACGGTCGTGCCCCTCGCCTCCGTTGAGTCGGTCGTTTCCCCTGCCGCCGTAGAGGGTGTCATCGCCGCCTTCGCCGAAGACCGTCGTGACGCTGCGGGGCAGGCGGATCGTGTCGGCGCAGGGGGTCCCGTACATCGTGCGGCCGATCGTTTCCGGCGGTTCGCCGCAGGCGGGAAGCGCGATTGCAGCACTTGGCAGCGCTACGGCTACGAGCAGCGCAAGGAGAAGCCCTGCCAGAAGAGGGCGCATACCCATCGGTCGTGTGTACCCGGTTATCTGGACAGGGCAACCTGGCGGGCACGCTCTTCGGCGGCCTGCTCGAGGCGGTCGTCGAGCGGCTCGAGCTCAGGGGCGGCGCCGTAGCGGCGCTCGAGCGCTATCGCGATCAGGCGGTCGGCCAGCCAGGCGTTCTTGGGCAGTAGGGGCCCGTGCAGGTAGGTGCCGATCAGGTTGTTGCGGCGCACGCCCTCGTAGCCGTCGCGGCCGTTGTTGCCGTGACCGCTGAGCACGCGCCCCAAGGGTTGAGCGCCGTCGCCGAGGTAGGTGCGGCCGCCGTGGTTCTCGAAGCCGGCGACGGTGCGCGGCCCGTCGCCGAGGTCGACCTCGATCGCGACGTTGCCGATCAGGCGCTCGCCCGCCTCGCGCACGGTGTCCAGGTCGGCGATGCCGAGGCCCGGCAGGCGCTCGTCTCCCAACTGGTAGCTGTGGCCGAGCAGCTGGTAGCCGCCGCAGACCGCGAGCATGACGGCGCCGTCGTCGACCGCGGCGGCGAGGGCGTCGCGCTTGCCGGCGACCAGGTCGAGCGCTACCGCGCGCTGGTCGCGGTCCTGGCCGCCGCCCAGGTAGAGGAAGTCGTGACCGGCCGGATCGACCGCCTCGCCCGGACCCGCCGCCACGTAGGAGAAGGAGATGCCGCGCCACTCGCAGCGGCGTCGCAGGAAGAGGAAGTTGCCGCGATCGGCGTAGATGTTCATCTGCTCCGGATAGAGGGCCAGAAAGCGCAGCTCCATCAGGCCGCCTCCCTTTCGAGCACGACGACGGTCGAGCCGACGTGATCGGGGGTGGCACCGATCGCTCGCCGCTCGGTCGCCCGCAGGCCAGCCCGGCTCGCCTCGCCCTCCAAAGTCGCCGCGTCGAGCGCGCGCAGGCGCACTACGTCGGTCTCCTCGCTCAGCTCTCCAGCCGGCGAGACCGTCTGCCGCAGGCGACGGATGACGATCTCCCCGCGTCCGACCCGTGCTTCGAGCGGCAGGCTCGAGTAGACGCAGCCGTCGGCCTCGCGGGCGTCCGGGAGGATCGCCGGGTCGGCCGAGCCGTCGATGGGCCGGTTAGTGCCACCCAGCATGTCCTCGACGATCGCAAAGGCAGCGCGGCCGCCCGGCCTCAGGTGCGCGGCGATCGCCCTCAGGCAGGCGACGCGTTCTCTCGGTCCGGCGAAGAGCTGGAGCAGTTGCATCGGCGCCAGGACCAGCGGGAACTCGACGCCGAGGTCGAAGTCCCGTGCGTCGCCGACCTCCACCTCGACTGGCAGGGTTCCGGCGCGCCGCCGCAGCACCTCGGCCAGGACTGGATCGCTATCCAGCGCCAGTACCCGCTGGCCGCGCCGCGCCAGGTGCAGGGAGACGCGACCGGTCCCGCAGCCGAGGTCGAGGACCGGCCCCGCCGCCTCGTCGGCCAGCTCCTCCCAGAGCGGCAGGTCGGCGGCGTAGCCGCCGCACTCGAGGTCATGCCAGATCGCCGCGCTCAACGCCAGAACTCCCGCGTCAGCCCCCGTGAGGAGAGCAGCCGGTGCAGCTCCAACAGGGCGGTGTAGGTGGGGAGGGCGAAGAGCCGCCGGGGCGTCGCCGCCAGGGCGGCGTCAAACGATGCCTCGACATCTTCCTCGACGGCGATCGCATCCTGGGGCCAGCCGGCGTACTTCAAGCGCAGCGCCATCTCGGCGGCGCGGGTACCGGCGCAGGTGACGCGCCGCACCGAGTCGGCGAGGAGCTCGAAGTCGGCGTCCCAAATCCAGGAGACGTCGCGACCGTCGGCGATGCGGTCGTTAAGGCCGAGCCAGAGGTCGATCCCGTCTGCGCCGCGCTCGAGGCGCAGCGTGCGCAGCACCTCGTTGGTCCCCGCCGGGTTCTTGACCAGCAGGATCGAGGCCTCCCTCTGCTCGATCGGCACCGTCTCGACCCGGCCGAAGGCGCCGCGCGAGGCATTGAGCGCCGCCGTGATCTGCTCCGGGGCGATCCCGAGCTGGAGGCCCGCCGCCGTCGCGGCGAGGGCGTTGTAGACGTTGTAGAGGCCGGGGAGGGGCAGGTCGAGGCGCAGCTCGCCCGCGGGGGTGCGGACGGTCGCCCGCGATCCCTCCATGCCGCGCAGCTCGATCTGGGTCGCAGCCACCTCGGGCGTGGGGCGGCCGGCACCGCAGCTGGGGCAGGAGTAGTGGCCGAGGTGGCCGACGAAGGCCCGCTCGTAGGAATAGGGATGCCCGCAGCGGCGGCAGTGCTTGGCGTCGAAGGCGTGCTGCAGCTCGGGCAGCGCCTGGGAGGCGTCCTCGACGCCGAAGTAGATGACACCCTCGCGCCGCGCTCCCTCGGCGTCGCGACCGAGGTCGGCGACGAGGGGGTCGTCGGCGTTGAGGACGAAGCGGCTGCGGCCGCTGCGAGCGGCGACGGTCTGCCCCCACTCGTCGGCCAGTCGCTCCAGCTCGCCGTAGCGGTCGAGCTGGTCGCGGAAGAGGTTGCCGAGAACGATCAGGGCCGGGTCGAGCTGCTCGACCACCTCGTCGAGCCAGGCCTCGTCGACCTCGAAGAGGCCGACGTCCCCCTCCTGCTCGAGCAGCGCCGTGGCGATCCCCCAGGTCATGTTCGAGCCGGCCCGGTTGTGGACCGGCCGGCGGCCGTCGGCGGCCAGCAGGGAGGAGACCATGCCCGCGGTCGTCGTCTTGCCGTTGGTGGCGCTGATCAGGGTGACGCGGCCGGCCAGCGGCGTCCCGAGGCGCTCCAGTGCGTCTGGGGCGAGACGCAGCAGCAGCCGGCCCGGCAGGGTCGTGCCGCCGCCGCGGCCGCTCCTGCGGCTGGCGGTGCCGACCGCCCTGGCGGCGAGGCGCTTGGCGCCGAACAGGGC
>DASTYR010000063.1:0-2664 GCA_035764795.1 Solirubrobacterales bacterium
TGGACGCGACCGAGGACGGCGAATTCTGCGTCGCCCTGCGCAGCGCCCTGCTGCGCGACCGCGAGGCCCGCCTCTACGCCGGCGTCGGCGTCGTCGCTGGCTCCGACCCCGCGGCCGAGCTGGCCGAGACCGAGGTCAAGCTCGAGGCGTTGCTGCCGCTGCTCGCCTGAGCGCGGCGCTGAGCGACTTGCCGATAGGTCAGAATGCGCGGCGTGATTCGACGGGCACTGGGGGTGGGAGCGCTGGCGCTGCTGGTGATGGCGAGCGCTGCCGTGGCCGCGGCGCCGGCAGGGCCGCGGTTGGCCCTCATCAAGCTGTCACCGAAACCGCCCGGGCTGCAGCTTCTCACCGTCGGCCCCAAGGGTGGCCGGGCGCAGCGCCTCGCGGGTGGCGGCCGCCGCGCGCGGCCGATACCCGAATTCTTCTCTCCCGTTTCGTGGTCTCCTGACGGGGAGAAAGTCGCGTTCAGCGGCATACTCGGCTTCCGCGACGGCGACGACCACGAGCCGATTCGCAGGATCTTTCTCGTGCACGCTGACGGAAGCGGCCTTCGTGCCATCCCGCGGACGAACGGGGCCACCGGACCGGTCTTCTCGCCGGACGGGCGCACTATCGCCTTCACCCGCAGGATCGAACGCGAGACGCCGACCAAGATCGGCGGGAAGCTGAGAAGGCGGGGCTTCAACGGCTCTAGCGTCTGGACCGTGGACTTCGTAAGTGGCGCGCAGCGGCAGCTGACGCCCTGGCGCGAAGGACTCGAATACGTGGCCTCGTCGTTTTCGCCCGACGGCTCGACGTTGCTGGCGGAATACGACGACGACATGTTCATCGACGAACCGCAGCCGGTGGCGCTTAAGCTCGACGGCAGCGGGTCGAAGGTCCTCTTCGACGACGGCTCCTCTCCTGTGTACTCGCCCGACGGCTCCAAGATCGCCATGGTTCGTCGCATCGAGGATTACAGCGACGAGGGACACGAAGACCTCGACCTCTTCGTCGGCCACGCCGACGGTACCGGCCTGCGTCGCATCACCCGCACGCCCGGCCGCTCCGAGCTCTATCCCACCTGGGACCCGTCCGGCGAGCGCTTGGCCTACGTGCGGTTCTCGGCCGCCGCGACGGAAGCCGCGGCTTTCGGGCTTGGCGACGCGCTCATGCAGGTGAACGCCGACGGCACCTGCCAGTCCAAGATCGTGTCCTCCCGCCGCATGGCCCTTTACGCGCCGGCCTGGCAGCCTGGCCCCGGTCGCGAGGCGGGGCGGATCGAGTGCTAGCGATGCCCGGTATGCGCGGCAGGTTTCAGTTGGCCCTGGGGGCAACGGTGCTGGCGCTGCTGTTGACTGTGGGTGTCGCGAGCGCCGCCGCTCCGGCAGGGCCGCGCCTCGCGGTCGTCAAGGTCACTTGGACGCCGGAACGGGGCAGGCTCATAACGGTCGATCCCCGCGGCAGAGATCCCGTGCGGCTTGCCGGCGGCCAGGAGCGCGGCCCCCTTTCGCTGTTCGGCTGGGGCCCGATGTCGTGGCGGCCGGATGGCGCCGAAATCGCCGTCACCGGGCTTGGCGATTTCCTCCTGGCGAAGGCCAACGGCGGAGCGCGCCGGATCAACGCCGCCGGTGCCGAATGGCCCGTCTTCGCGCCCGACGGCCAGACGATCGCGTTCACGCGCGAATATGGGCGGGAAGCCGCGATCTGGACCATCGACCTGACCACCTGGAAGCAGCGACAGTTGACGCCCTCGCGGCGCGGCCTCTTCTACACCGCTTCCTCTTTCTCGCCCGACGGGTCGACGCTGCTCGCGACCCGCTCAGACGAGCGCCGCGGCGGCGACGCGGAACCGGTGGCGCTGAATCTCGCGACGGGACAGGTGACCCGCCTCCTCCCGGATGGCTTGCAGCCGATCTACTCGCCCGACGGTTCGGAGATAGCGCTCTTTCGCAAGGTCGGGAAGCGGAAGAACAACGATCTCTTCGTCCTCGACACCGAGACCGGCGCCCAGCGCCGGCTGACCCGCACCGTGCCTGGGTATGAGCTCTTCGCGAGCTGGGACCCGTCCGGCGAGCGGATCGCCTTCGCCCGCTTTCGCGGTCGCCACTTCGAATGGGCCAACTCGATCGTCCAGATCAACGCCGACGGCAGCTGCGAGAGGATCGTTCTAGAGCAGAGGAGAACCATCTTCTACGGTCCTGCCTGGCAGCCCGGTTCGGGTCGCGAGGCCGGGCGGATTGAGTGTTGAGGCACCGGTCGGCAGATCGATCAGAATGCGCGGCGTGATTCGGAGGGTGCTGGGGGCGGGGGTTCTGGCGTTGCTGCTTGCGACGAGCGCGGCGTTTGCAGCGGCACCACCCGGGCCGCGCCTGGCCCTCGTCAAGCTCGGCGTCGAACCCCTACGGCTCGACCTGCTCACCGTCGATCAAACCGGCGCCCAGCCACTGCGACTGGCGGGCGGTGGGCGCGGCTCCCGGGCGCTGCCGCACTACCTCTCGCCGCTGTCCTGGGCCCCGGACGGCAGCCAACTCGCCTTCAGCGCGATCGTCGGACGCCGCGACGGAGATGACACGCAGTTGCGCCTCTTCCTGGTCGGTGCCGACGGCAGCGACTTGCGACCGCTCGCCAAGACGACTGGCGCCTACGGCCCGGTCTTCTCGCCCGACGGCCGTACCATCGCCT
>DASTYR010000064.1:0-3364 GCA_035764795.1 Solirubrobacterales bacterium
CGGCCTTTAGCGCCGCATCGACTACGTCGACCCGCAACACCATCCCGGCGCCACCGCCATATGGGGCGTCGTCGACCTGCCCAGCCCCGAGCGGCGTCGTGTCTCGGTAATTGAACAACCGCAGCTCATTCCCCTCTTTCAACGCGTTCTGCACCGACCGCTGCGACTGAAACCAGTCGAACGCCTCAGGAAACAAGCTGAAGATGTCCAGCCTCATGAGCGGAGCTCCCCGCTCAATCGAGGATGTCGACGATGACCTTGCGGTCGAGCCGCACGGCTGCCGCCTTGGCGACGGTGCGGATCGCGTTGGCGACGCGTCCGTTTTTGCCGATCACGCGGCCGAGGTCACCCTCGGCGACGCTGATCTCGTAGACGAGCGCCCCGTCCTCTTCCAGCTCCTCGACGACGACGGCCTCCGGGTCCTCGACAAGCGCCCTGACGAGGAACTCGAGCAGTTCGGTCACCGGCAGATGGCCATCTACTAGCTGCCCGAGGCCGGGATGCCCTTGGCGCGCAGCAGCCCGGCGACCGTCTCTGACGGTTGGGCGCCGTGCTCGAGCCAGTGACGGGCGCGCTCCTCGTCGAGCTCGATCGTCGAGGGCTCGGTCTGCGGGTTGTACTGGCCGATCGTCTCGATCGTGCGCCCGTCGCGCGGCGAGCGTTTGTCGGCGACGACGATCCGCCAGATCGGGTTCTTCTTCGACCCGACCCTTCTGAGTCTTATCCGTACGGCCATGAGCGGCGAGAGGTTAGCGCCTGCGCACCTTGGGGCGTGGCCTGCCCCCTCCTTGCATCGCCGCCAGCTGCTGCGGGTCGGGCATCTTGCCGGAGACCATCTGCCGCATCATCTTGCGCATCTGGTCGAACTGCTTGATCAGCTGGTTGACCTGCCTCACCTCGGTCCCGGAGCCGTTGGCGATCCGTTTGCGCCGCGAGCCCTTGATGATCGAGGGGTTGGCCCGCTCCAGCGGCGTCATCGAGAGGATGATCGCCTCGACACGGTCGAGCTGACCCTCGTCGACGTCGGCGTTCTTGAGCTGCTTCATCGCGCCCATGCCGGGGATCATCCCGATCAGGCCGCTCAGCGGACCCATCTTGCGCACCTGCCGCATCTGCAACAGGAAGTCCTCGAGGGTGAAGCGGTCGCTTTCCAGCTTCTTCTGCAGGTCCTCGGCCTGCTGCTCGTCGACCTGCTGCTCGGCTTTCTCGATCAGGCTTAGGACGTCCCCCATGCCGAGGATGCGCGAGGCCATCCGGTCGGGGTGGAAGCGCTCGAAGGCGTCGAGCTTCTCGCCCGTCGAGGCGAAGAGGATCGGCTTGCCGGTGACCGCCTTGACCGAAAGAGCGGCGCCGCCGCGGGCGTCGCCGTCCAGCTTGGTCATCACGACGCCGTCGAACTCGGCCGCCTCGGCGAAGGATTCGGCGACCCCGACAGCGTCCTGGCCGGTCATCGCGTCAACGACGAGCAGCACGTCATGCGGCCTGACCTTCTTGCGGATCTTGGCCAGCTCCGCCATCAGGTTCTCGTCGACGTGGAGGCGACCGGCGGTATCGACGATCAGCACGTCGCGACCGTCGGAGCGGGCCTGGTCGAGCGCCCAGGCGGCGATGTCGACCGGGTCGCGTTCGGTGCCCTGCTCGTAGACGTGGGCCCCGGCGCGCTTGCCCACGGTGACCAGCTGATCGACCGCGGCGGGCCGATAGACGTCGCAGGCGGCCAGCGCGACGTCCTTGCCGTCCTCGCCGAGGTGCCGGGCCAGCTTGGCGCAGGCGGTCGTCTTACCCGACCCCTGCAGGCCCGCCATCAAGACGACCGTCGGCCCCTCGGAGGCGAATGCGAGATCGCGCCCGGTGCCGCCCATCAGGCTGGTCAGCTCCTCGTTGACGATCTTCACGACCTGCTGGCCGGGATCGAGGCTCTCCAGCACATCGGCGCCGAGGCAGCGCTCCTTCAGCGTCTTCGTGAAGGCTTTGACGACCTTGAAGTTGACGTCGGCCTCGAGCAGGGCGAGGCGGATCTCGCGCATCGCCGCGTCGACGTCGCTCTCCCCCAGCGTGCCGCGCGAGCGGACGTCGGAGAGGGTGGCCTGGAGGCGCTCTGAGAGCTGGTCGAACACGGCAGCTCAGCTTAGATGGCGCCCGACCCGGGGGGGCTACTCGGCGAGCAGGGCTTGCGCGAAGTCGTGCGGGTCGAAGGGCCGCAAATCCTCGAGCGTCTCCCCGGTGCCGATCAGCTTGACGGGGATCCCCAGCTCGCTGCCGATCGCCAGCACGACGCCGCCCTTGGCGGTGCCGTCGAGCTTGGTGAGGACGACGCCGTCGACCTCGACCGCTTCGGCGAAGACCTTGGCCTGCCGCAAGCCGTTCTGGCCGGTGGTTGCATCAATCGAGATCAGCGTCTCGTGCGGCGCGTCGGGCATCTGCTTGGCGATCACGCGCCTCACCTTGGTCAGCTCGTCCATCAGGTTGCCCTGAGTGTGGAGGCGACCAGCGGTATCGACGATGACCACGTCGGCGCCGCGGGCGCGAGCGGCGGCGATCGCGTCGTAGGCGACCGCACCCGGGTCGCCGCCCTCAGCCGAGCGGATCAGCTGGGCACCGGCGCGCTCGGCCCACTCGGTCAGCTGCTCGGCAGCCGCGGCGCGGTAGGTGTCGCCCGCGGCGAGAACGACGGTCAGACCCAGCTCCTTGGACAGGTGCCAGGCGATCTTGCCGATCGTCGTCGTCTTGCCGGTGCCATTGACGCCGACCATCAGCAGCACGGCCGGCTCGCCGCTGAGGTCGATCGGAGCGCGCCCGGCCGATGCGACCTCGGCAAGAATCTCGATCAGACGTGCCCGCACCGCCTCGCCGTCTGCCGACACCACGCCCGAGTCGACCTCCTGCTCGAGTCGCTCCACCACCTCGGCCGTGGTGGGCGCGCCAACGTCGGCGAGGATCAACGCCTCCTCGAGTCGTTCCCAGGTCTCGTCGTCGATGCGGTCGAAGAGACTGGCCGAGATCTCCTCACTCAGGGCCTGGCGGCTCTTGGAAAGGCTCTCGCGCAGACGACTGAAGACGCCGCGGCGCTCGCTCTCGGGCTGCGGATCCACAGCTGCGACCGTCCGCTCGCGGGCGCCGAGGTCGAAGAGCTCCTGCCAGGACGTGGCCACGCCGGAAGCCTAGGCGGGTCTAGGCGGCGGCGGCCGAGTCGTCGCCGCGCCGGGGCTCCGCTGGCGGCTTGGCGCCGAGCAGGCCGGGAACCTCCGCGGCCGGCTGCTCGCTCTGCTCGGCGTCGACGCCGGCGAACGGAGGTGGCGTCCCCTCCTCGCCCTCCTCCACTTCGCGCGGCAGGCGGCGGGAGACGACTCGGGTAACGCCGTCG
>DASTYR010000065.1:0-3222 GCA_035764795.1 Solirubrobacterales bacterium
GAGGCGCTTGGCGCCGAACAGGGCGCCGTTCGTCGTGCTCACCCCTGGGGCCGCGGCACGACGACGTTCAGCGCCCGCGGCAGCACCCGCAGCGTCGCGGGGAGGTCGGTGAGGTGCTCACCGTCGGCGTAGACGGCGAACGGCCGGCTCGCGCTCAGCTCCAGCCGCGCGGTGCGGAAGACGTCGACGCCGTCCATCTCGACGTGCCTGCCGGAGAACACCTTGTGCAGGTTAGTCGCGTACCGCAGCTTGCCGACATCGCCGATCGTCACCACGTCGAACTGACCGTCGCGCAGATCCGCGTCGGGGGCGAGCCGCATGCCGCCGCCGAAGGTGGTGTTGTTGGCCGCGGCCACGGAGAAGCCGGTCATGCGGACCCGCTCGCCGCCGGCTTGGATCGTGAAGCGCGCCGATTTCCAGGCAATCAGGGAGCGGATGCCCGCGTAGGCGTAGACCAGGTTGCCGCGCAGCAGCCGCGTCTCGTTGGCCAGTCGGTTGGCTTCGGAGTCGAGGCCGACGCTGGCGATGCCGAGAAAGCGCCTGCCGTTCGCCTCGCCGACGTCGATCCTGGTCGTGTGTCCGGCGGCGAGGACCTCGACCGCGCCGGCCGGATCGACCGGGATGCCCAGCACGCGGGCGAGATCGTTGCCGCGGCCAGCGGGGACGATCCCCAGCGGCGTCTGCGATCCGGCCAGCGCACCGCCCACCGCCCCGACGAGGCCGTCGCCGCTCAGTACGACCGGCAGCTCGCCGCCGTCGGCGGCGATCAGGGCGCGCTCGGCGCCATCCTCGAGCCCACGCGTCTGAACGACGCGGAAGGGGATGCGGCGGGCGTCGAGGTCGGCCTCGACCCGCGACAGGACCTTCAGGGCGCGGCCGTGCGCCGCCGACGGGTTGACCAGCAGCGCCAGCGGCAATCCCTCGACCATTCGGCGCAGCCTATTGCCGCCGCCGGCCTCAGGTGCTGGCGAGCCGACCGAGCCAGAAGCGTGCCCCGGCCGCCTCTTCGTGGCGCAGGGTTTCGAAGCCCCGCTGCGCCAGCGTCCACTCGCTCCAGGCGAGCCGCAGTCGCGCCGTTCCGCGCCGCTGGGGCTCGAGATACAACAGGCAGCCGCCGGACCGCAGTACACGGGCCGCCTCGCGAGCCGATGGTGGGCCGTGCCGGCAGACGACCAAGTCGAAGTGGTCGTCGGGGTAGGGGAGGGAACCGGGGCGACCGGCCTTGAAGGCGACGCGCCCCTCGGGGTCGAGGCCGACCCGCGCCACCGCGGCCCGGACCGTCGCTGCCGAGGCGTCGAGGCCGCGCACGCGCGCCTGAGGGAACTCTCGGGCGAGAAAGAGGACCGCGTCGCCCTCGCCGCAGCCGATCTCGAGCACGCGCTCTGGAGCGCGGGCCAGGTGGAGCACGGCTGCGGCGAGCGTCGTCAGGGGCGGCTGGGACACGCCGCCATGATCGCAACGCCGACCCGGCTGGCGGCCATCGTCTAGGCTGCGCCGCGATGGAGGGCACGCAGGACCGCACGAAGCTGATCGCGCTGGGCGTCTTCGCGGTCCTTGCCGCTGCGGTCGTCGCGGCGATCCTGATCTCGGGCGGCGGTGGCGACGACGACGAGCCCGAGGCCGCAGCAAGCACGAACGGCTGTCGCCAGGTCGAAGCGCCGAAACCCAAGAACGTCAGCTTCGCGGCAGCGGAGAGCACGATCCGGCCCGGCGAGGAGGCGACCGCGGTCGTCGAGACCAGCTGCGGCACCTTCGAGATCGCGCTCGACACGAAACGGGCGCCGAAGACGGCCAACTCCTTCGCCTTCCTCTCCGAGAAAGGCTTCTACGACGACCTCACCTTCCACCGCGTCGCCCCCGGCTTCGTGATCCAGGGCGGCGATCCGGAAGGGACGGGCACCGGCGGCCCCGGCTACAGCGTCGACGAGAAACCCCCGGCCAATCTCGCCTACACCAAAGGCGTCGTGGCGATGGCCAAGAGCGCGGCCGAGCCGCCCGGCCGCTCTGGCAGCCAGTTCTTCGTCGTCCTCAATGCCGATGCCGGCCTGCCGCCGGAATACGCACTCGTCGGCAAGGTCAGCGAGGGCCTCGACGTGGTCGAACGGATCGGCAAGCTGGGCACGCCGGCCGAACAGCCGAAACAGACGGTTCTGATCGAAGAGATCTCGATCGAACGCGGCTAGCCGGCCGCGAGAGCTAGCCGGCCGCGAAGAACTCGCGGGCGCGTTCGGCGACGAGCTCTGGCCGCTCGTCGGCGATGAAGTGCCCGCAGCCGCCGACCAGCTCGACCGTCATCTGGTCCGCGTGCTCCTCGTATCCCGCCAGCAGCTCGGGTCGCAGGATCGCGTCGTCGGTTCCGAACAGCAGCAGGGTTGGGACGGTCAGGCGCTGCATCGCGTAGCGCCCGCGCAGCAGCGCCGGCACCTCCCTCAGCTGGAAGGCTCGGTACAGCTGCACGCCGGCTCGAGCCCGGTCGGGCTCGGCCAGGTTGTCGGCGAAGGCGCGCACCGTCCCCTCGTCCCAGACCTCTTTGACCGTCGAGCCTGAACGGAAGATGCCGGGGACGAAGCGGCTGCGGCGTTGTAGCTCGTAGCCGAGGACCGGCGCCCCGATCACCAGCTGGTAGGTGAAGCGCCAGGCGTAGGGGAGGACGGCGCCCAGGCCGCCGATCCACGGGTGGAGGATGTTGAGCGCGAGAAAGCGCTCGATCCGCTGCGGCGCCTTGAGGGCGAGCAGGAAGCCGATCCAGCCGCCCCAGTCGTGGCCGACCAGCTTTATCCGCTCGATGCCGAGCTCGTCGAGCACCGCCAGCACGTCGTCGGCGAGGTTCTCCTTCTCGTAGCCGTCGGCCGGCGCGTCGGACCAGCCGAAGCCACGCAGGTCGAGGGCGAGGACGCGGTGGCGGTCGGCGAGGGCGGGGAGGAGGAAGCGCCACTCGTACCAGTGTTGGGGCCAGCCGTGGAGACAGAGGACGACATCGTCGCCCTCTCCGGCTTCGGCGACGTGGAAGTCGAGACCGCGTGCCCGCACCTGGCGATGGCGGACGCCGTCGACGTGGGGCATCTCGCTCACCGTCCCAACCTACAGCGCGAGATGATCGATTCCACGACCCCGCCCGCCCGGATGACGCGCATGGCGCGTCGCATCTCATCGTCCTCGGGCTTGCCTTTGGCGCCACCAAAGGCTGCGCCCTGCGTCCTCGATCTGCTCGGCCACGCGCGC
>DASTYR010000066.1:0-2189 GCA_035764795.1 Solirubrobacterales bacterium
GAAATCAAGCGCTCCAAGGGAAAGCTCCGCGGACCGGTCGAGTTCGAGGCTGCGCTAGCAGCACAGCGCTTCGATTCCCTGCCGGTGACGATGCGCCATGCCCACGCAGTCGAATCGCTACCGCGCATCCATCGCGATCCGTTCGACCGGATGATTGTCGCCCAGGCACAGCTTGAAGGCTTGACCATCGTCAGCTCAGATAGCGACCTCAGGCACTATCCGGTAGCGGTCCTCCCGGCGCTCTAGCCAAGCTGACGCTTCAGCAGCGCCATCCGTGCCACGGTCAGCGCCGCGTTGCGCCCCTGGTCGCGCTTGTCGCCGTTGGCACGGGCCAGCGCCTGCTCCATCGTGTCGCAGGTGATGACGCCGAACGAGCAGGGCACGCCGGTCTCCAGCTGCACGTCCTGGATGCCGCGCGCGGCCTCGGCGCAGACGAAGTCGTAGTGGTCGGTCTCGCCGCGGATGACGACGCCGAGGCAGGCGACCCCGGCCACCCGACCGCTCTCCGCGTAGAGCTTTGCCGCGAAGGGAAGCTCGTAAGCGCCGGGGACCGAGGCGGCGCTGACGGAGTCGACGGGGACGCCGGCCAGCTCAAAGCCTTCGCGGGCGCCGCGGACCAGCCGCTCGGCAAGGTCCTCGTAGAAGCGGCCCACCACGACCGCGAACCCCATCCCTTCGAGCGCCGATACCTCGTCGTCCTGGAATTCCTCCAGGAAGGCCCCCGCCTCAGCCATCGGACTCCTTGCCGTCCCTGGCGTCGCGTTCTTCCTCGTCGTGGATCATCTCCTCGTCGAGCGCCAAGCCCTGGTGGTGGAGCGTGTGTCCCATCTTGTCGCGCTTGGCCTGCAGGTAGCGCTCGTTGTGAGTGTTGGGCGGCGCCTCGATCGGCACCTGCTCGGTGACCGAGAGGCCGTAGCCCTCCAGCCCGACGATCTTTTTCGGGTTGTTGGTGAGGATGCGGATGCTGCTCAGACCGAGGTCGCCGAGAATCTGAGCACCGATCCCGTAGTCGCGCAGGTCAGCCGGCAGACCCAGCTTCAGGTTGGCCTCGACCGTGTCGGCCCCCTCCTCCTGCAGCTTGTAGGCGCGCAGCTTGTTGAGCAGCCCGATGCCGCGGCCCTCCTGGGAGAGGTAGAGGAGGACGCCGCGGCCCTCGCGCTCGATCATCGCCAGCGCCGCTTCCAGCTGTTCGCCGCAGTCGCAGCGCATGCTGTGGAAGACGTCGCCGGTGAGGCACTCGCTGTGGACCCGGACCAGCACGTCGCTCTCGCCGTCGACCTCGCCCTTGACCATCGCCACGTGGTGTTTCTCGTCGACCAGCGAGCGGTAGCCGACGGCGCTGAAATCGCCAAAGGCGGTCGGCAGCGCCGTCGCCACCACCCGCTCGACCAGCTTCTCGGTGCGGCGCCGGTAGGCGATCAGGTCGGCGACCGTGACCATCTTCAGGCCGTGCTTCTCGCAGTAGGGGATCAGGTCGGGGACGCGGGCCATCGTGCCGTCGTCGTTCATCACCTCGCAGATCACGCCGGCCGGGATCAGGCCGGCGAGGCGGGCGAAGTCGACACTCGCCTCGGTGTGGCCGGTGCGCTCGAGGACGCCGCCGTCTTTGGCCCGCAGCGGGAACATGTGGCCGGGGACGACGATGTCGCGCGGGCCCGAGCCGGGGTCGATCGCGACCTGGATCGTGTGGGCGCGGTCGTGGGCGGAGATGCCGGTGCTGACCCCGCCGGCCGCCTCGATCGTCACCGTGAAGGCGGTCTGCAGCGGTGCCTCGTTCTTGGCCGCCATCAGGTTGAGGCCCAGCTGCTCGCAGCGCTCGGCGGTCAGCGCCAGGCAGATCAGGCCGCGCGCCTCCTTGGCCATGAAGTTGATCGCCTCGGGGGTGGCGAACTGGGCGGCCATCACCAGGTCGCCCTCGTTCTCGCGGTCCTCGCCGTCACAGACGACGATCATGCGTCCGCGGCGAATCTCCTCGATCGCCTCCTCGATCGTCGCGAAGGGGCTCTCGCCCGTCGCGCGCCCGTCTTGCTTTTGCTTTGACGCCTCTGCCATCGGATTCACGCCTCTTCCTTTCCGGCCAATGGTCCCATGATCCGCTCGACGTACTTGGCGACCACGTCGCACTCGACGTTGACCTTGCGCCCGTGAGTCACCTCGCCCAGCGTGGTCCGCTCCAGGGTCTCGGGGAT
>DASTYR010000067.1:0-4505 GCA_035764795.1 Solirubrobacterales bacterium
GGTCACCGGCTCGGGGCCGGGCGGCTGCCGGGAGTCCTTTCCGGGCAGGGCTCGCACATAGCCAGGATAGCGCCGGGTTCCCATTGGTACGAAACAGGTATATGAAGTGGTGAAAGTTCCCAAACGTAAGCTATGGTGTCCTGAATGGATGCCCTCGGGCCGCTGCGCGAAGTCCGCTCCTGGGAGGAGGCGCGGCCGAGCGGTGAGCTGGAGGACCCCGCCGTCCGCGAGGCGATCCTGCTCGTGGTCGGCGAGCGCGGCTATGCCAAGGCGACGACGAAGGAGATCGCCGCGCGGACCGGCCTCGGCGAGGACCGCTTCCACCGCCGCTTCCACAACAAGGGCCGGGCCTTCGCCTGGGCCTACGATGGCGCCGTCGAGCGCCTCTACGGCGACGTGCTGGCCGCCTGCCGGGAGGCGGGGAGCTGGCGGGGCGGCTTCGAGGCGGCGCTGGCGTGTCTGCTGCGCTCCGTCGCCGCCCGGCCGCTGATCGCCAAAGCGCTGCTGGTCGAGGTCCGGGCCGCCCGCGGCGACGCCTGGAGCAAGCACCAGGAGATGAGCGAGCGCCTCGTCGACATCCTCGCCGCGGCGCGTCACCAACCGGGCGCCCGGGCCTCGGCGACCACGACCACCGCCGGCTTCGTCCTCGGCGCGATCGAGGAATCGCTGTCGATCGAGCTCGCCGCCGGCCGCGGCGCCGAAGTCGAGCGGCTGCTCCCCGACCTCAGCCGCCTCGCCTTCCTGCAACTGTTCTGCGACGAGGGCTAAGGGTTAGCCATCTCGGGGCTGTCGAGGAACGCCTCGAGCGGCGTCCCCTCGCCCCCGACCAGGAGCTTGCGCACCCCCCCGAAGCGCTGCTCGAAGGCAGCCATGCCCGGTAGGCCGTCGCGGCGCCGGTCCGCCTTCACCTCGATCGCCGTGAGACGCTCGCCCCGGGAGACGACGAAGTCGACCTCCTTGCCGCGGTCGCGCCAGTAGAGGACCTCGGCTCGCGAGTCGCGGCTGGCGACGAGCTGGGCGCCGACAGCGGTCTCGACACGACGGCCCCACTGCTCGCGATCGGCGAGAGCCTCGCTGTAGGTCATACCGGACATGGCGGAGACCAGCGCCGTATTCAAGGCGAGCAGCTTTGGCGTCGAGCGACGCTGCCTAACCTTGCCCGGCGCGTACTTCTCGAGTCCTACCGCCAGCCCGGCGGCGGCAAGAAGGTCCAAGTAGTGAGCGAGCGTGGTGGTGTTGCCGGCGTCCTGCAGCTGACCGGTCAGCTTCTGGTAGGAGACGATCTGCCCCGAGTAGTCGCAGACGAGCCGGAAGAGGCTGCGCAGCAGCGCGGGCTTGTCCACCCTCGTCAGCAGCAGCAGGTCGCGCGAGACGGTGGTCTCGACGATCGAGTCCAGGACGTAGGCCACCCAGCGCGGTTCGTCCTCCACCAGGCCCGCAGCCCCTGGGTATCCGCCGAAGTAGAGGAACTCGTCGAGGCTGAAGCCGAAGGCGTCACGCATCTCACCGAAGGACCAGTGCGGCGCGCGGATCAGCTCGAAGCGACCGGTCAGGCTCTCGCTGAGACCCCGCTGGACGAGTAGCGCCGCAGAGCCCAGCAACACCACGCGCAGGGAAAGCTCGGCCTGGCGATCCTCCTCCCAGAGCCGCTTCGCCGTCTCGGCCCAGCCGCCGACCTTCTGCACCTCATCGACTGCGAGGACCGCGCGGCCGCCGCGCGCAAGCCGTCGTCCCTCCTGCCATTGGGCCTCCAGCCATGCCGAGTCCCGGAGGGCGGGATCGTCAGCACTGGCATAGTGGCTGGGCAGCTCCGAAGCGGCAAGTGCCTGTCGGACCACGGTCGTCTTGCCGACCTGCCTGGGACCGCTGACCACCTGGATCCGAGCTGGCTCCTCCTCCAGTCGTGTCACCAACTTCGTAAAGATAGGACGCCTGTATCTCCATTCACTCATGATTCTGAGCGATTTTACTCAGTGCATTGAGCGAACGTCAAACTAGAAAATGTCCACGGCGGTGACGGCCAGGGCGTCGTCCGCGTCGTCGACCTGCTCGCGCGCCGCGATCGCGTAGCGCACCCCGTCGGCCAGCTTCGGCAACGCCAGCGCCTTGCGCTCGAGCTCCGCGCGCAGCGGCCCGGCCTTCACCCGCTTCGCCCACTTCGCCTCGCCGACCAGGACCGCCTCCCGCCCCCGGCCGGCGAGCGCCACCGCATCGATCTCGCGGGGATCGCCGGCGCTCGTCCAGAACGGTCCGACCGCCACGACGTCGCCGAGCTCGCCCGCCGCCGCTCGCCGCCGCAGGTGATCGCGGAAGGCCTCCTCCCACGGGCCTCCCATGTGGTCGTCGAGCGAGCGGAGCAGGACCGGCAGGATGCTCTTGCCGAGACCTCGCTCCACCTCCGGCCGGTAGCGATCGAGCAGACCGAGCCAGAAGGCGAGGAAGTTGTCGGCGATCCGGTACAGCCGGCGCCGGGTCCGCCGCGCGTCCTCGGTCACGGGAACGAGGCGCTCGACCAGGCGCAGGGCGACGAGCCGGTCCAGCGTCCGGCCGGGGTCGGCCCGAACGGCATCCTGGATCTCGTTGAACTTCGTGCGGCCGGCGGCGATCGCGTAGAGGACCTGCCGCGCAAGGTCGCCGCCCTCGGCCTCGGTCGCCAGCACGAGCTGCCCCTCGGTGAGCAGCGGCGATCCCGGAGCGCAGGCGAGGCGCGCGAGGTTGCTGCGGACGCTCGCCCCCTGGTCCCACCACTGGAGGTAGAGAGGCATGCCCCCGACCAATCCCCAGACGAGTGCCCGCTCGGCAGGGTCGAGCTTGGCCAGCATCTGCGCCGCCTCGTGAGGGCGGAACGGATGAAGGAGGAGGGTCAGGTCGAGGCGACCGTAGAGGGGCGCGCGCTCCTCCTGCATCGCCTCCATGACCCGCACCGCCGAGCCGCACAGGAGGAGCTTCAGCTTCGTGCCCGACCCGAGCCGGTCCCAGGCGGCGCGGAGCAGGGCCGGCAGCTCGGGGGAGGTCTCGACCAGGGCCGGCCACTCGTCGAGCACGACTAGGAGCGGCCGCCTGACCGCCGCAGTCGCAAGCGTTTCGAGCGCGTCGTCCCAGTCGACGAAGGGGCGGGCGGCGAGGTCGCGCGGCAGGTCGTCGAGCAGCGGCGCCGCCGCTCGGGTCAGCGCCTCGAGCTCGGCGGCTGCCGGCCTGCCGCCAGCCGTGTGGAAGACGGCGGGACGATCGGCGGCGAAGTGCTGCATCAGCGCCGTCTTGCCGACTCGTCGCCGCCCCCAGACGACGCCGAGCGCTGCGCCGCGCCGCTTCCACCATGCCTCGAGGAGGGCGAGCTCCTCGGTCCTGTTGACGAACACACGGCGAGGTTACCGACAGATAGGGTCGGCGACGTCTACTGTCGGCGACCTTGAATGTCGGCTTGCGACGGGACCGACCTGTGGCGGCTCAGCCCTTCTTGGCGACCTTCGAGGCCTCTTTGCTGCCGAGGTAGGGGGTCAGCGTGAACTCGACCAGGTCCGGCAGCAGCTCCTCGAGCTCGGCGGTCCGGCCGGCGATGATGCGGCGGGAGATCAGCGAGACCATGCCGCCGACCAGCGCCTCCTCCGTGGTCGGCGACAGGCGGGCGAGGACCTCCGGCGGGCGGCCCTCGCGGCCCTCCCTGAAGTATGGGACGAAGCTCTGGATGGCGGCGTCGTAGCGCTCGACGACGACCGGGCCGGCGACCAGCGCCTCGACCATGCAGAGGCGGGCCAGGTTGGGCTCGGAGGAGAGGAACCCGAGCATCGCCGCGATCCCAGCCTTGATCGCCTGCGGCCAGTCCTCCTCGGCCTCGAAGGCCTCCGAGACGCGTTCCTGCAGCTCGCCCATCACCGACTCGTAGGCGGCGACGAAGCAGTCGTCCTTGCTCGGGAAGTGCTCGTAGAAGGTGCGGCGGGAGACGGCGGCGGCGCGGGTGATGTGGGCGATCGTCGTCCCCGAGTAGCCGTTTTCGGCGATCGCCTCGGCGATGCCGGCGATCAGCCGCTCGCGCTGGTTGTGGGCGACGAACTCGCGTGGCAGGCCGTGCCGGCCGGGCGGCAGGCGGGCTAGCTCGGGCGGGTAGTCCTCGGCGGAGTCGGCGCCGCGCTGGCGCGATTTCGGCGCTTTTTTGTCCGCTTTTTTCCGAGCCACACCGCGACCATACCGTGCCGACGCCTCGGAATCGCGGCTGAGCTCGCGCAGGGCCGCCTCGGTTCCCAGGTAGGGCGTCACGGTGGCCGAAATCAGCTGTGGGACGAGCTGGTCGAGCTGGTCGGCCTGACCGCCTACCACCCGCGAGTAGATCTGCCCGCAGGCGGAGCCGGCGGTGCGCTCGCGGGTCTCGGTGTCCAGCACTAGCGCATGGAGCCTCCGGTCCCTGCTTTGGTCAGCCGCTGCTGGGGGGTGGTTCGGCCGCCGCTCGCTTTGCCGCCTCGGCGCCGATGTAGGGGGTGAGGGAGAACTCGACCAGCTCGGGCAGCAAC
>DASTYR010000068.1:0-3470 GCA_035764795.1 Solirubrobacterales bacterium
CAAAAAAGGCGACACGCTGCGCCTGCACGGCACCTACAACGTGCCGGAAACCCACCACGCGATCGACGACGCGATGATCATCGCGATCGCCTACCTCAACCCGAGCTAGCTCCGGCTAGCGGCTTTTCCGACGGCTCCCGCCGCCGCTCCGAGCGGCGGCGGGACGCCGGCGGCTCGTGGCTTTTTTGGTCGTCGCCCGTCTTTTGGGCGACGCTTTTTTGGTCGGAGCGCGTTTTGGCGACGCTTTCGCGCCTTTCGAGGCGCTCGGACGTTTGCGTGGCGCTGAGCCGTTGCGGGAGCCCCGCTGGCTTCGCGGCACTTCCTCCTGGACGACGGCACCGGTCAGCGACTTGATCTGGCCCTCGAGGAATTTCGCCATCCGTTCCTCCTCGCGCCGGATGCCCCGGGCCAGTTTCGCCGTCTCTTTGTCGCCGACTTTCTCGGCCAGCGTCTCGATCGCCAGGTAGGTGGCGATCTCCTCGTGCTCGTTGAAGTACTCGGTCTTGGCGTTCTTGAGCATTTTCTCCTGCTCGCCGGTGCCGCGCATGGCGTGCATCGGGCCCTTGGCCGCCGCCATCGCCTTGCCGACAGCGGTCCCGAAAGTGCTGGTCCCGTCACCGCCCAGTTTCTTGATCCGCCGCTCGAGCGCTTTCGCGTGCGCCTTCGTCTCACGCAGGTGCTGCTGCAGCCGTTTCTTGTAAGGCGGCCGGGTGGTCATCGTGATGTGCGCCTGCAGGGCCGTCTCTAGTTCCTTCTCCTTGCCGTGCGCCTCGTTGAGGTACTGCACGAGCTTCGCGTCGCGCTCGTTCAAATCCGCCATCGAGTCTTCCTCCTTAGCTCGTTGGCCGGGGGCTACCCGGCGGGGTGGGACCGAAACGAAAATTAGGTAGCCGCTACTTCGGCTGCGGCGCTTCCTCGCCGGGCCAGGAGCCGGTGAGGCCGGCGAACGAGCGGCGCACTTGGTGGTCGGTGACGCCTTTGGCGAGACGGAATATCGCGCCCTCCATCGCCAGCGCCGCTATCAGTTTCGGCCAGTTGATCTCGCGGTGCTCGGGCTGAGGGGGCTCCTCGTCGTCGATCATGCCCCAGACGCGTTCGAAGGCCTTCTTGCCGAGGGAGCCGGCGACGAGGCCGACTGCGATTCCGATCGGGGCGAAGATAAACCTCACGGTTGCCCTCCTTTAGTCTCCGGCTCCTTCGGTTCGTCGCGGGGCTCCAGCTGCAGCTCGGTCTCGGCGCCCCGCCGTCCCTCTTCGATCTCGAGGCTGCGCTCGCGCTCGGCGTTGAGCTGATGGCCGAAGAGGATCGCCAGGTTGGTGATCCAGAACCAGACGAGCAGGGCGATCAGGCCGCCGAGCGTGCCGTACGTCTTGTCGTAGGAACCGAAGTTGGCGACGTAGAGGGCGAAGAGCGCCGAGGCGACTATCCAGACGACTATCGCGACCAGGCTGCCCGGCGTGACCCATTTGAAGCCGCGCAGCTTCGCGTTCGGCGAGGCGTAGTAGAGGACCGCGAGGACCGTGATGAAGACGGCGGCGAGAACGGGCCACTTGGCGATGTTCCAGACGTCGACGGCGGTGCTCGAGAGGCCGATCGGATCGGCGACCGCTTCGACGACCGGCCCGGTCAGCACGAGCCCGAGGGCGACGATCGCCATCAGGACGATCATGATCAGGGTGACGAGCAGCTGCAGCGGGCGCAGCTTCCAGAAGGGCCGTCCCTCGGGCGTCTCGTAGATCACGTTGGAGGCCCGCATGAAGGCGCCGACGTAGGCCGACGCCGACCACAGCGCCGTCGCCAGGCCGATGATCAGCGTCAGGCCGGCGGCGCTGCGATTCGAGGTGATCGATTCGATCGGGCCGGCGAAGGTGTCCGCGGCGGAGCCCGGCCCAAGGGAGGTGACGATTTCGGTTACCGCGTCAGTCGTCGACTCGGGATCGCCAAACAGCCCCACCAGGGACACCATCGCCAGGATGGCGGGAAAGAGCGAGAGCAGGCCGTAGTAGGTGAGTGCCGCGGCCCAGTCGGAGAGGTTGTCGTCGCGGAACTCGGTCGCGGTGCGCTTCAGGGTCGCGAACAGGCCGCTGCTGGCGCTGGCGCCGCCTGCTCCGCCGGACGTGTGACCGCGCTCCTCCACGTCACTGCTCATGCCCGGCGGGAGTGGGGCCAAAACCTGAACAGCCCACCAGGTACCGCACCGAACGAATCGGGGCCGCCAGCAGGCGGCCCCGATCAGGTGCTTTTGAACGAGCGTGAGACCTGCTGTCGGGTGGGACAAAGCCCGACTCCCGCCACTCGCCGGTGCCCGGGGTGGATTCCACCGGGCGCCCAAACCTGTGCGGCGCCTAGCGGCCCTGCACCTCCAGGGTCCCCTGCAGCATGTGACTCAAGATTGGACCACCTCCTTTCTCTGGTGATCCGATTGAAGCAAACCGGCGCGGCGGTCTGTTGCCCGCAACACGAGTGCTCCCTTGTACGTCTATATGACGGCCAAGGGAGCACTCGTGGGCGAACGTCGGTGAACGAAAGGCCGAGGCCGACGAGGAGACCGGAACCGTTGTTTGGCCTGGTGGGGCCGATCTCGCCCCCGGCACGCTTTACGAGCGCGTCCGTTCAGGGGTGTGGCCGCAGTCTCGCGCGGCGGTCTAACAGCACCCTAGGCAGGTCACGAAAGCGGAGGGGGTGGGATTCGAACCCACGAGCCGCCTTACGACGGCCAACGGTTTTCGAGACCGCCCCGTTCAACCACTCCGGCACCCCTCCGGGACTCGTCGCCGGTCGATTCTAGGGAGGAGGGTCGCTGGCGCGGCTCAAGGGGGGCCGGCGCCGGGCCGATCAGAGCGGGGTGCGAAGCGAGCAGACCCGAGCCGGCCAGTTCTTCGACCGCCACCCGAGGACGTTGCACGGGCTGGCGCTGCTGGCGCTGGTCTGGGGCATGGGGTACCTCGTCTGGCGGTTCGGCTGGAGCGGTGAAGGGACCAGCCCGGTCCTCTTCACGATGCTGCTCGTCACCGAGGTCTACGGGCTGTGGGCGCTGGGGACCCTCGCCTGGTACTCGTGGTCGCGTCCGGCTGCCGTGCGGCCGCCGGCGACGCCGGGGCGTGCCGTCGACGTCTACGTCTGCACCTACGACGAGCCGGTGGAGGTCGTCGCCGCGACGCTGGCCGGCTGCCGAGCGCTCTCCTATCCGCACACGACTTACCTGCTCGACGACGGCCGCCGGCCGGAGATGGAGGAGCTGGCGAAGCTCGCCGGCGCCCGTTACCTGACGCGCCCCGACAACTCGCACGCCAAGGCCGGCAACATCAACGCCGCCCTGCGCCGCACCGACGGCGAGCTCGTGCTGATGCTCGACGCCGACCACGTGCCGATGCCCGATGCCCTCGACGCGCTGGTCGGCTACTTCGACGACGAGCGGATGGCGATCGTGCAGACGCCCCACGACTTCTTCAACCACGACTCGGTCCAGC
>DASTYR010000069.1:0-7360 GCA_035764795.1 Solirubrobacterales bacterium
GCCAGGCGGGAACCGAGCCCGCCTTCAGCGGCCCTTATGTGGACGAGAAGGCAAAAGGGCGATACCGCTGCGTGTGCTGCGGCACCGAGCTCTTCTCCTCCGACACCAAGTTCGATTCCGGCACCGGCTGGCCGAGCTTCACCGAGCCGGTCAACCTCGAGCACGTGGAGCTACGTCCCGACAACAGCCATTTCATGCGCCGCACCGAGGTGGTCTGCAAGCACTGCGACGCCCACCTCGGCCACGTCTTCGACGACGGGCCGCGCGAGCGCGGCGGCCAGCGCTACTGCATCAACGGCTGCGCGCTGGAGCTTGACCGCGACTAGCGGGCGGGGCCAGTGGCGACGACGCCGAGGTAGCTGAAGCGCACGGCGAGGGCGACGGCCTCGGTGCGGGTATCGACGTCGAGCTTTTTGATCGCGTTGCGCACGTGAGTGTGGACCGTCGCCGGGCTCAGCCCGAGCCGCTCGGCGATCTCTTTGACGCGCAGCCCCTCGGCGAGCAGCTCGAGGATCTGCCGCTCGCGCGGTGAGAGCAGCAGCAGCTTCTCGACCTCCGACGGCTTGCCACCGGCGAAGTCGCCGCCGAGGAAGGTGCCGCCGCCAGTCACCGCTTTGACCGCCCGCGCGATGTCCTCGGCGGGAGCGGACTTGAGCACGTAGCCGGAGGCTCCCGCCCGCAGCGCAAGTGCCAGCAGATCGGGCTGAGCGTGGGCCGTGAAGATGATGACCTTGGTGCGGGGACGGGCCTTGAGGACCTCCTTGGTCGCTTCGATCCCGTCGCGCTTAGGCATCTCGACGTCGATGATCAGGACGTCGGGCTCCAGCTCCTTGACGACGTCGACGACGGCGCGCCCGTCGCCGGCCTCGCCGACGATCTCGAGGCTGTTGGTGCTGGCGACCCGCGACTTGATCGCCTCGCGAACGATCTCGTGGTCGTCGCAGAGAACCACCCGCTTGGCGTCCCGCAAGCTGGCGCTCATCGCAGCCTTGCCCGTTCCGCGTTCACGCTGCCGCGATCTTCTCAGGAGCGCCGTAGCGATGCAAAGTATTAGGTAGCGTGAACGTGCCGTCCCGTTCCTGCCGGTTCTCGATCAGCGCAATCATCGTCCGCCCCACGGCAACCGCCGTCCCATTCAGCGTGTGCACTGGTTGGGGTGCTTCGGTATCGGCAGGGCGATACCTACATTTGAGTCGGCGCGCCTGGTAGTCGGTCGTGTTCGAGCACGAGGTGAGCTCGCGGTAGCGCTCTTGGCTGGGGATCCAGGCCTCGCAGTCGTACTTCTTGGCGGCGGGTGCACCGAGGTCGCCGGCGGCGACGTTGACGACCCGATAGGGGATCTCCAGCTCGCCGAGGATCCGCTCCTCGATCGCCAGCAGGCGCTCGTGCTCGGCGCCAGACCGCGAGGGCTCGACGAAAGAGAACATCTCGACCTTGTCGAATTGGTGGACGCGGAAGATGCCGCGGGTGTCGCGGCCGGCGGCACCGGCCTCGCGGCGGAAGCAAGTCGAGAAGGCGGCGTAGCGGAGCGGTAGCTGCTCGGTCTCGAGGATCTGATCGGCGTGCAGGGAGGCGAGCGGCACCTCGGAGGTGCCGACGAGGAAGAGCTCGTCCTTGGGGATCTCGTATATCTGGTCGCGGTCCCCCGGCAGGAAGCCGGTTCCGTAGAGGGCCTCTTCACGGACCAGGACCGGGGGCACGACCGGTTCGTGCCCTTCGGAGCGGACGACGTCGAGCGCGTAGCGCACCAGCGCCAGCTCGAGCAGGACCAGGTCGCCCTTGAGATAGGCGAAGCGAGAGCCCGAGGCGCGCGCCGCGGCCTCGATCTCGATCAGCCCCAGCTCGGTACCGATCTCGAGGTGGTCGCGGGGCTCGAAGTCGAAGCTCGGGACCCGGCCGACCTCGCGCAGGACGACCGCGTCCTCCTCGGAGCTGCCTTCCGGGGCATCGGGGTCGGGCAGGTTGGGCAAGGCGGCGGCGAGCCGCTCCAGGTCGGCCTCGACCTCCTCGAGCTCCGCCTTGCCGGCCTCGATCGTCTCCTTCAGCCGCTGCACCGACTCCATCTCGGCCGCCGCGTCACCGCCACGCTGCTTCGCCTCGCCGATCTGCTTGGAGAGGCTCTTGCGCTCGGCCTGGGCGCCCTCGATCTCCGGCAGCAGCTCGCGCCGCCGCGCGTCGAGCGCGAGCAGCTGGTCGACCCGCTCGGCCGCACCGCGGCGGGCCAGCGCCGCCTTGACCCGCTCGGGATCGGAGCGGATCGACTTCAGGTCAAGCATGGTGGGCGGCGGCTAGGGCGATGCCTGCTCGGCCGAGCCCGACTGCCCGGGCGAACCGCCGGTCGGCTGTCCCGCAGCTTCCCCGGCCGGCTCGACGTCTTTGTCCCGCAGCGGAGCCGGCTGCGCCGGCTGCCCGGGCCGCGGCGACTCTTCGGCGTCGCTGCCGGAGTACTCGGCGACGAAACGGGCGACGGCCTCGGCCTCCTCGCCGACGACGATGTTCTGCGGCATGATCGCGCCGGAGAAGCCGCCGTTCTGGATCGCGAAGAGGGCATCCTGGTAGTTCTCGGTCCGCTGGTCCAGGTTGGGGCCTTGGCTGCGAACGCTGCGGTTGCCGGTGCCCTGACTGCCGGCCGCCTCCATCGTGTGGCAGCCGGAGCAGTGGGTGGCGAAGAGGACGGCGCCGTTGTAGTTGGGGTCGTCCTCGGAGACCGAGATGCCCTCCTCGCCGAAGCCGCATGCGGCGAGAACGAGGGCGGCCACGACGGCCAGGGCGGTTGCAAGAGCGGGTCGCACGCGGCGAGGATCATATTGTCTGGTCGCGATGGCTGATCCCACGACCCCCCCGGCCATCCAATGACCGACTCGGAGGCGTTCCGGGCTGCGATGGGGCGGTTGCCCACCGGCGTCACGGTGGTCAGCGCCGCGGGGCCCGAGGGGCCCGCCGGGGCGACGGCCAACGCCGTCTCGTCCCTCTCGATCGAGCCGATGCTGATGCTCGCCTGCCTCGACCGCGGCTCCCGCACGCTGCTCGCGGTCCAAGCCGCAAACTGCTTCGGGATCAGCGTCCTACGCGCTGGCCAGGAGGAGATCGCCCGCGCCTTCGCGACCAAGGCGCCCGTCGCCGACAAGTGGCAGGGAGTCGGCTGGAGCGAGCGCGACGGCCTCCCGGCGATCGACGACGCCCTCGTCTGGGTCGCCTGCGAACTGCGCGACGTGATCGCCGGCGGCGACCACGTGATCGTGACCGGCGAGGTCCGCGACGTCGCGACCAGCGAGGGCGAGCCGCTGCTCTTTCACCGCGGCAAGTACCGGGCGTTGGGCTAGCTGCCCCAGCGGCGGGCGGGTCGCGACTTGCGGGCGGTGAAGCGCGGCTTGAAGGCGATGGCTGCCACCAGTCGCCGCGGACTTGGCGAACCTGCCAAAGGGCTGAGCCGGGGTACCCTGCCGAGCGATGGAGGCGGCAACCGTGAGCCGGGAACCGTGGACCTTCGCCCAGAAGGCGGTGGTCGTCATCGCCGCCCTGCAGATCCTCTGGGCGACCGCCGGACTGATCGCCGAGCCGAGCATCGACTTTGGTGAGGACGCGATCACCGAGCGGGTGCTCTGGGTCGACTTCAACGGCGTCCACGCGATCTCCGGCTACCTCCTCTTCCTGCCGGCCTTCTACTTCGCGCTGCGGCCCAAGTGGGCGCTCTGGTACGCGGTCTACGTCGCCGTGGCGCTGATCGCCACCGGCGTCTGGGCGCTCTTCACGACCCAGCCGGCCTGGGGCGTCTTCACCTTCCCCAACAACGACGCCGACGGCATCTTCCACATCGCCACCGGTCTTGTGTTTGCGCTGATCGTCGCGGTACAGCTCGCGCTCGATCGCGCATCGGAGTTTGACCACACCTGAGTGGGGTCAAACTCGGCTGCGTCTCTAGAAGGCGGGGCTGGAAGCCGCCGCACGCAAGCCGAGGAAGAGAATGACCCCGCAGCTGACGGCCATGATCCCCATCTCGCGCCTGACGATCCCCATCGCGAGCGATTCCTGGTCGGCCCCGGGCAGCGACTCGAAGTCGAGATCGCCGAGCTCGCGCTCGGCGGCGCCGGTTCGGGCGCCCTCGGCGAGAAAGGAGACGAGGAGCGGCAGCACGCCGTAGAGGTAGTGGATGTCGCTAGTCGCTTCGTGGCCGGTGAACATCAGCAGGCCGCCCAGGAGGGCCTGGACGAAGACGGCCACCTGGGCCGCCCGCAGCAGGTACCAGAAGGGCACAGAGGCATGCGAGCGCAGCCAGGCGATGCCGCCGACGGCGAAGGCGGCGAGGTTCAAAACGATCAGCGCGACGCCGACTACGAGGTGAACCTCAACCATGGGGCTGCTCTCCTGACGCCCGCCTGGCGCCACCCTCGCATCTCCTCCCGAAAAGCTCGGATTTCGGCTTGCTGATGCGGAAAAGCACTATGTAGCAAGTTGTCACAATGTCGGTGTATAACAGCGGCTGCGGCGCGGAGACGCCGGGCATCACAAGCCCGGCGGCCCCCTCCGGCCGGCCCTCCAAATGCTGAAGAGCTACCTGCCGATACTCGTCTTCGCCTTCCTCGGCGTCGTCGTCGGGAGCGCCTTCGTGATGCTCAACCACGTGATCGGCCCGAAGCGGCCGCGGCGCGGGACGGTGGCGGCGCGCCGACAGTCCGAGCCATACGAGTCTGGGATCCCGGTCGACGCCTCGCACGGGCTGCGATTCGGCGTGACCTTCTACCTGATCGCGATGCTCTTCATCCTCTTCGACATAGAGGTCGTCTTCCTCTATCCGATTGGCGTCATCCTCAACGATGCCGACAGCCTCTTCGTGCTCGGCGAGCTGATCGTCTTCGTCGTCCTGCTGCTGGTCGCCTTCGTCTACGTCTGGCGCAAGGGGGCGCTGGATTGGAGGTAGAGCGACAGACGATGCGCGAGCGCCAGCTGCGCGCCCGCGACATGCTGCGCGGCGACCTCGAGGGTGAGGAGCTGGAGCGCTACGTCGAGGAGCGGGTCGTGATGACCAACTTCGACAAGATGCTCGGCTGGGCGCGCGCCAACTCGATGTTCCCGCTCACCTTCGGCCTCGCCTGCTGCGCGATCGAGGCGCCGATCTCAATCGTCACCGCCCGCTACGACCTCGCCCGCTTTGGCGCCGAGGCGTTGCGGGCCTCGCCGCGGCAGGCGGACATGATCATCCTCTCGGGCCGGGTCTCGATCAAGATGGCGCCGGTCGTCCGTCGCCTCTACGACCAGATGCTGGAGCCGAAATGGGCGATGGCGATGGGTGCCTGCTCCTCCTCGGCCGGGATGTTCTCCAACTACGCCGTCGTCCAGGGCGCCGACAAGGTCATGCCGGTCGACATCTACGTGCCCGGCTGCCCGCCGCGGCCCGAGGCGGTCCTCTACGGCTTCACCAAGCTGCAGCGCAAGATCATGGGCAACCCCGACCCGGGCTGGCGCCAGCGCTACAACGCGCCCGGCACCGAGGAGTGGGCGCGCGGCGGTCCGCGCAGCGAACCGAGTGGCGAAGCCGCCGAGGCCTACGAGCGGGCCCGGGAGCTGGTCGCTAAGGAGCCGACCGGTGCCTGACGCCCCCGGACTGGAGCTGATCCGGGGCGAGATCGAGCAGCACCACCCCGGCGCCGTGCTCGACACGAGCTTCGACCGCGGCCAGGCGGCGCTGGTCGTCGACCCAGGGCAGATCCACGCCGTGCTGAGCTGGCTGCGCGAGTCGCCCGGCCAGGAATACAGCTTCCTGTCGAGCCTGCACGCCACCGACTACATGCCGGCCCGCCCGCGCTTTGGCGTGCATTACGAGCTGCTCAACCGCGACCGGGTGGAGCGGTTGCGGGTGCAGGCGCTGCTGGAGGACCCGGCGGAGGACGGTGCTGCTGACGCGCTGCCGGAGATCGACTCCTGCGTCGACCTCTTTCCCACCGCCGAGTTCCAGGAGCGCGAAGTCTTCGACTTCTTCGGCATCGTGTTCGACGGCCACCCGGACTTGCGGCGGATCCTGATGCCCGACGATTACGTCGGCTGGCCGCAGCGGCGTGACTTCCCGGTCGGCGGCGAGCCAGTCCGCTTCACCTACAACGAACGCAACTATGGCTGAGGCGCTCGCTCAAGACCTCGACACCGAGGTGATGACGATCAACATCGGGCCGCACCACCCGGCGACGCACGGGGTGCTGCGGCTGGTCGTCGACCTCGAAGGCGAGCTCGTACGCGAGCTGAAGCCGGTGATCGGCTACGTCCACACCGGCATCGAAAAGTCCTGCGAGACGCAGGCCTACTGGAAGGTCATTCCCTTCGTCGAGCGGATGGACTACGTCTCCTACTTCTTCCAGATGGAGGCCTTCTGCGGCGCGGTCGAGCGGCTGGTCGGGCTGGAGATCCCGCCGCGCGCCAAGTACCTGCGGACGATCTTCCTCGAGCTGAACCGGATCCACTCGCACCTCGTCTGGCTGGGGACGACGGCGCTAGACCTCGGCGCGATCTCGATGCTCTGGTACTGCTTCCGCGAGCGCGACAAGATCCTCGACCTCTTCGAGATGGCGACCGGGCAGCGCATGCACACGCGCTACTTCCAGGTCGGCGGCGTGATCGAGGACATCCCACTCGGCTTTGAGGCAAAGCTGCGCGAGTTCATCGCCGACATGCCGGTGCGGGTCGGCCAGTACGAGGACCTGCTCGACCGCAACGAGGTCTTCCTCTCGCGGACCAAGAACGTCGGGATCGTCTCGCGCGAGCGGCTGCTGGAGCTGGGCGTGACCGGGCCGCTGCTGCGCGCCGCCGGCGAGCCCTGGGACCTGCGCAAGGCCTTCGACTACCTCGCCTATCCCGAGATGGACTTCAAGGTGCCGGTGGGGACGGTCGGTGACAACTACGACCGCTACCGGGTGCGGCTGGCCGAGATGGTCGAGTCGGTGCGGATCGTCGAGCAGGCGCTCGACGCGCTGCCTGAGGGGCCGCACATCGCCGACGACCGCAAGTACGTGCTGCCGCCGCGCTCGGAGCTATCGACCTCGATGGAGTCGCTGATCCACCACTTCAAGCTGGTGACCGAGGGCTACCGGGTGCCGCCCGGCGAGGTCTACTACTCGATCGAGTCGCCACGGGGGGAGCTCGGCTGCTTCGTCCGCGCCGACGGCTCGGCCAAGCCGGCGCGGGTGCACTACCGCGACCCCTCCTTCGTCAACCTGCAGGCCTTCCGCGACATGTCGGTCGGCGGCTACGTCGCCGACATGATCGCCAGCCTCGGGATGCTCGACCCGATCCTCGGCGGAGTCGATCGATGAGCCCGGTCGACGGGGCCGGGGCCGGCAACCCGAACCTCCCGGTCGACCGCTCGGTCACC
>DASTYR010000070.1:0-7070 GCA_035764795.1 Solirubrobacterales bacterium
GGTTCATCGGTGGGCGCTCGTCGAAGGGGATCGCGTTGCGGTTGACCGTTATTCCCACATCCTCGAGGCGATCCTCGGCGGTCTGGCCGTCGAGCCCGCTGGGCGTCAGGTCCACGAGCACCAGGTGCACGTCGGTGCCGCCGGTCAGGACCGGGACGCCGCCCTCCTCGAGTCCGGCGGCAAGCGCCTTGGCGTTGGCGATCGTCTGCCGCTGGCGGGCGCGAAACTGCTCGCTGGCGGCGATGCGAAGCGCAACCGCCTTGGCGGCGATCGTGTGCATCAGAGGACCTCCCTGCTGGCCGGGGAAGGTCGCTTTGTCGATCGCTTTAGCGTGCTCCTCCCGGCAGAGGATCATGCCGCTGCGCGGGCCGCAGAGGGTCTTGTGGATCGTGGTCGTGACGACGTCGGCGTGCTCGACCGGGTTCGGGTGCTCGCCGGCGGCGACGAGGCCGGCGAAGTGGGCCATATCGACCATCAGCTTCGCTCCGACCGAGTCGGCGATCTGGCGGAAAGCGGCGAAGTCGAGCTGGCGTGGGTAGGCCGACCAGCCGGCGACGATCAGCGCCGGCTTGTGCTCATGTGCGAGGCGCTCGACCTCCTCCATGTCGACGCGGTAGTCCTCGCGGCTGACGTGGTAGGGCACCGGGTTGTAGAGCTTGCCGCTGACGTTGATCTTCATCCCGTGGCTGAGGTGGCCGCCGTGGTCGAGGGCGAGGCCGAGGAAGGTGTCGCCGGGCTCCAGCAGCGCCATGTAGGCGGCGTTGTTGGCCTGGCCGCCGGCGTGGGGCTGGACGTTGGCGTGCTCGGCGCCAAACAGCTCCTTGGCCCGGTCGATCGCCAGTTGCTCGGCGACGTCGACCTCCTCGCAGCCCCCGTAATAACGCCGGCCCGGATAGCCCTCGGCGTACTTGTTGGTCAGCACCGAGCCGACTGCCTCCAGCACCGCCTGCGGCACGAAGTTCTCCGAGGCGATCATCTCCAGCGTGTTCTGCTGGCGTCGCAGCTCAGCCTCGAGGACCGCGGCGATCTCCGGATCGACGTCCGTCAGAGGTGCGCTCTGGAGGTTCTCGGGTAGCTCCGCCAAGGTGCAGCGACCTTACCAGCGTCCATGGATAGCCTGGCGGCCGTGAAAAGGCGTTTTTCGGCCGTCCTTGCGGCCACCTCACTGCTCCTCGGCATGTTCGCCGGCCAGGCCGCCGCGGCGCCCGGTGGCGCGGCTGCGCCGAGCCCCTCCCCCAACCCGTGCATCGGACCAGAGGGCCGGCAGCTGCTCTGTCCGGACCTGCGGGTCGGCCCTGCCGAAGACCTCTTCGTCGCGCGCCGCGGCAGCGCTTACGGGAGTGGCGGCGGCACCCTCCTCTACGCCGGCAACAACATCATGTCGCGGGGCCGCGGCCCAATGGAGTTGCGCGGCCATCGCTACAAGCGCAACTGGATGCGCGCCAACCAGGCGATCTACGAGGCCGGCGGCGGCGTGCGCGTCTTCCGCACCGAAGCGCGCCTGCACTTCTTCGACGTCGGCTACGAGTGGGGTGGCTCCTACTGGAAGGTCGAGAACCCGCTCAGCATGGAGGTGTGGTCCCTAGACGGCCGGGGCCGGCCCCTGGAGCGGGTCCGCAAGGGACCAAAGGTCTTCTATTGCTTTCGTGACCTGGAGCGGACGAAGGCGATGCGGCGCTCCCCCGGGAGCCGGGTCTATCCCGGCTGCAGCCAGGACCCGGGCCGCAAGCGGGTACGGCTGGGCACCTCGGTCGGCTGGTCGGACATCTACCCCTCCGATTACGACCGACAGTGGGTCAACGTCAGCGGCCTGCGCGGCTGCTTCGCCTTCGTGATGCGGGTCGATCCGCTCAACCTGCTCTTCGAGGAACACGAGGGCAACAACCGCTCGGTGCGGATCGTCCGGCTGCCGTACCGCGACGGCCCCCAGCGCTGCTAGCTAGGCGAGCGTTCGTTCGAGCTCTGAGCCGGGAACGGCACCCTCGCGCAGCACTGTCCACTCGCCGCTCTCCTCGTAGCGACTGAGGTCGACGACAGTCGAGGGCTCGCCGGTCAGGACACCGCCGTCGATCGCTAGGTCGACGCTGGTGATGATCTCGGCGGAGACCTCCTCGAAGCTGCCGGGCGCCGGCTCGCCGCTGCGGTTGGCCGAGGTCTGAAAAAGCGGGCACATCGCACCAGCCAATGGGCCGCCGATCAGGCGCACGCCCAGTCGTTCAGGGTCCTCGCGACAGGCGAGCGGGTAACGGCGATCGGGGTTATCGACGATGAGCGTCAGCGGCCCCGGGAGCAGCGCCCCTACCGTGGACCGGGTGCGCGCGCCGAGGCTCTCGACCAGCTCACGCATCGCCAGCGGCGAGAAGTACATGACCGCCGAAGACTTCCCCTCGTCGCGGCCCTTGATGCGGTGGATGCGCGCGATCGCCGCTGCGTCGAGCGGGTCGCAGGCGAGGCCGTAGAGACCATCGGCTGGGAAGAGCGCCACGCCGCCGGCTGCGACGCAGCGTTCGAGAGCAGCGCGTGCCGTCGCGCCCCCGTCGCGCTCGATCGAGACGATCTCCGTCATCGGCCAACCACGACGCGCTCGATTCCGGCGAGGTCTCGACGGGTCTCGGCCACCTCGAAGCCGGCGCTGCGCACCATGTCGGCGACCGCGTCTGCCTGGCCGGCACCCACCTCGAAACCGACGACTGGCGCAACCCGGGAGAGCAGCGGCACGAGCGCGCGCAGCGCGTCCAAGCCGTCGGGCCCGGCCAGCAGCGCCTCGCGCGGCTCCCACTCGGTCACCTCCGGCTCGAGGCGCGGCCACTCGACTTCGCCCACGTAAGGGAGGTTCGCGACCACGAGGTCGAAGTCAGCGGACCGAGCGACGTCAAGGCCAGGTGGCAGCGTGCCCTCGCAGAGGCGCACTCGACCCGCCAGCCCCAACCGCTCGGCATTCGTTCGGGCCACTTCCAGTGCTGCCGCCGACGTGTCCGTTGCCGTCACCTCGCACTCCGGCAGCTCGTCCGCGATCGCCAGGGCGATCGCCCCGGAGCCGGTACCGACGTCCAGCACGCGTCTCGGCCGCAGCTCCAGCGCCAGCTCGACCAGCATCTCGCTCTCCGGGCGTGGGATCAGCACCCTCCGGTCGACGGTCAGCTCGATATGGCGAAAGCCCTTTCGTCCGAGGATGTAGGCGACCGGCTCGCGCCGCAGTCGACGGCGAATCATCTCTGCAAAGCGGCGCCCTGCCGCCGCCGGAATTCCCTGCCCCGGATCGCTCGCAAGCTCGGACCTGCTCCACCCGGTCGCCTCGCAGAGGAGCAGCTCCGCGTCGAGCCTGGGACTGTCGACTCCCGCTGCGGCCAGCGCATCGACCGCGCCGCCGAGCGCTTCGCGAGTCGACGCATCCGACTTTCCCCCCACCCCAGGGTGGTGAAGGTCGGATGCGCTCACGCCGTGGACGCGGCCGCCGCCTCGAGCCGCTGTCGCTTCTCCTCCGCCGACAGCGCCTCGGTGAACTCGCTCAGGTCGCCGGCGAGGACGCCGTCGAGGTTGTGCGAGGTGAGCTTGATGCGGTGGTCGGTGACGCGGCCCTGGGGGAAGTTGTAGGTGCGGACCTTCTCGGATCGCTCGCCGCTGCCGACCTGTGCCTTGCGCTCCGAGGCGATCTTGGCCTGCTGCTCGGCGACCTCGCGCTCGAGCAGGCGGGCCCGCAGCACCCGCATCGCCTTGTCGCGATTTTGCAGCTGCGACTTCTCGTCCTGCATCGAGACGACGATCCCGCTCGGCTTGTGGGTGATCCGCACCGCCGAGTCGGTCGTGTTGACCGACTGCCCACCGGGGCCGGAGGACCGGTAGACGTCGATCTGAAGGTCGTTCTGGTCGACCTGGACCTCGACCTCCTCGGCCTCCGGCAGCACCGCAACCGTTGCAGTCGAGGTGTGGATCCGCCCTTGCGACTCGGTCTCGGGCACCCGCTGCACGCGGTGCGTGCCGCCCTCGTACTTGAAGATCGAGTAGGCGCCCTCGCCCTTGACCGCGAAGGTGACCTCCTTGAAACCGCCGACCTCGGCCGGCGACTGCGAGAGCACCTCGGTCGCGAAGCCGCGCTCCTCGGCGTAGCGAGTCAGCATCTTGTAGAGGTCGCCGGCGAAGAGCGCCGCCTCGTCCCCCCCGGTCCCGGCCCGAATCTCGACGAGCACGTTCTTGGCGTCGTTCGGATCGCGCTCGACCATCGCCAGCCGAATCTCCTCCTCCAGCTCCGCCAGGCGCGCCGGCGCCTCCTCCACCACGGTGCGCAGCTCCGAATCGTCCCCGTCCTCGGCGAGCAGCTCCCGTGCCCCCTCGAGGTCGTCCCTCAGCGTGCGGTACTCGCCGGCCAGCACCCGCGCCGGCTGCAGCTCCCGATATTCGCGCCCCACCTCCGCATACCGCTGCCGGTCCCCGATCACCTCCGGGTCCGACATCTGCGCCTCGAGCTCAGCGAAGCGGCTCTCGATCTGCTCGACCAGCGACTCGATCATGCGGACAACATAGAGGGCCGCGCCGCAGGCGCCACCACGCTCGGCAGGTCACCTACCGCTTCGGCGTGCAGGGAATCTCGAAGCGGCCTTTCATGGAGGTCTGCGCGGGAACGCCCGGCGTCTGCAATTCGTTGCGAAAGACCGCTTTCTCGGTCGCCAGCCAAAGACTGCCGTGAGGGCACCTCGCCGATAGATAGCTCTTCATCTTTCGTTCAATGAGGTACGTCCGTCGCATCCGCAAGTCGATCTCGATCAACGAACCGTGTCCACCAGACATTCTCGGGATCTCGATCCGGGCAATCGATCCGTAGCGGTCGTCTAGGGCTTTGGTCATCTCGACCCGCGCCACAATCGCGCCGGCGCCCGCAACTGATCGCGGGATATAGCCATGAACGAACAGCATCGTGGCGTTACCCCGGGCGCCCCCGTTGAACAGACTGATCTCAGTGAGGAGCGGAAGAGGGCGATTTTCGGGATAGGAAAGCAGGATGACTGCCTCGCCGCTGCCGACGAGAGCCTTCCGGCAGATTCGCCTCGCGTCCTCGCTGTCCCGCGTGGCTATCTGTCGGTAGCCGCAAACCGGCAGGCCCTCGGCGTCGACAGCGATCCCGCGGTCGATCGAAACGATCGTTTCGCGCAGCGCCGAAGGGTGCGAGCCATCGGTCGTAGCGATGCGAGCGCTCCCGTGGAACGCGATCGGTGCCGAGACCCGCCGGGGCAGACGCTGCGGCGCGACACGACCCTCCGCTTTCATTTGCAGGACTGGAAAGTCCCCACACGGAAAGTCGCTCAACGGGCAGGCGGCCCCGGGGGCGGTGGTAACGGCGGTGATCGATATCCCCGAAACAACTAGAACAGCCGCTGCGCATCTCCTCCACCGCCACATTGGGTACAGCATAGGGGCAGGCTGGGAACGCCTGTGTCCCTACGCGACGATCTCGATCGGAGACTCTTTCTTCTGCGCCTCCGGTTCCTCTTCGAGGACCTTCTCGAGGGCCGCGATCGCCACTGCGAGCTGCTCTTCGTCGGGCTCGCGGGTGGTCAGGTTCTGCAGCATCAGGCCAGGCCACATGACGACGCGGACCCAGCGTTTGCGGCGGTTTTTGCCCGCCCACTTGATCACCTCGTAGGAGAGGCCGGCGATCAGCGGGATGCCGAGGATGCGCGAGGCGAGCAGCCAGTACCAGGCCGGCAGGCCGATCGGCGCGAAGACGAAGATCGCCAGCACCATCACGATCAGCAGGAAGCTGGTGCCGCAGCGCGGGTGCAGCCGCGAGTAGAGCTTGGCCCGCGCCGGCACCAGCTCGTCTTCGGCCTCGTAACAGGAGATCGTCTTGTGCTCGGCGCCGTGGTACTCGAAGACGCGCCGCAGGTCGGGCAGTTTGCTGATCGCGACGATGTAGGCGATGAAGATCGCCGTGCGCAGAATCCCCTCGACCAGCCAGAAGAGGAGCGAGGAGCCGAGCTCGTCCTTGATCAGGCTCGTCAGCCCGACGGGCACGACGAAGAAGAGGCCGACCGCCAGAGCAAGCGAGAAGACGACGGTGAGGCCCCAGAGCCAGCCACCGATCTCTTCGCGGTTGCCCTCCTCGTCCTCCTCCATCTGGGCGTTGGCGGAGATGGCGAGGGCGCGGAAGCCGATCTTGAGCGACTCGCCGAGAGCGACGACGCCGCGGAGAACCGGCACGCGCCAGAGCCGGTGCCGCTTGGCCCACGGCACCAGCGGCTCGGAGGTGATCTCGACCTGGCCCTCGGGGTTGCGCACCGCGACCGCCCAGGTCGAGATGCCGCGCATCATCACGCCCTCGAGCACGGCTTGGCCGCCGAGCGGGGCGTCGCGCTTGGCGACCAACCCGCCGCCAGGCATGCGGAGCGGATCGACGCCGTTCAGGGACGCGGCCTCAGGCTGCGGAGAAGCCCCCTCCGCGCCCATCGGCTACCGGTTGGCCTTGGCGTGCTTGGCCGCGCGCCGCTGGAACCGCTCGACGCGGCCCCCGGTGTCGACCAGCTTCTGCTTGCCGGTGTAGAAGGGGTGGCACTCCGAGCAGAGCTCGACGTGGAGGTCCGACACGGTCGAGCGCGTGTAGAACTGGTTGCCGCACGAACAATGCACGTGGGCAAGCGTGTACTCGGGGTGAATTCCGGCCTTCATCGTGCCCCAGTCTAGATGACGCGACGAATCGGCCGCATGAACGGGATGGGGTACTCCATTTCGGGGGTTGTGGACTCGGACCGGCTGGCCGATATCGAGTGCGAGGAGCCCCCAAAGACCCCTAGGGCAGATCCGGTTAGGCACGAGCTCACTCGCCGACTGCTCGCCGCATTTCTCGTCGGCGGGACCGCGATCGTCGCCCTCCACGCCTGGTTTGGGCTCGGCGACGAGGATCTCGACCTGGCCCTCAATGGCGTTCTCTACGACGCCGTCGTGCTCGGCGCCGCCCTTGCCTGCCTCCTACGCGCCTTTGCCTTCCGGACCGAGCGCGCCGCCTGGCTGCTCCTCGGGCTAGGGGTCTTCTTCTGGGGATTGGCCGAGGTCTACTGGACCGCGTTCATCGAAGACAA
>DASTYR010000071.1:0-5011 GCA_035764795.1 Solirubrobacterales bacterium
GAGCTCGGTTTACGAGGTCCAGCGTGCGCAGATCGCAGAGTCGATGCGGGCGGCGCTGGCGATGCCGACAGTCTCGGCCGACTCCGAAGTGCTCCTTCGTGCGCTGGAGCTATACGAGTACGACCGTCTCGACTTCGCTGAGGCCTATCTAGTCGCCATCGCCGAGTTGACCAGTGCTAAGTCTGTTGCTTCGTCCGACAAGGCCATAGACCGGGTGCCGTCGGTCGAGCGAGTGGAGCCGTAACTCAGGCCAACGTCGCGGCGGCCCGCTCCTTCGCCGCCTCGATCAGCGCCAGCACCTGGACCTCCTGGCCCTCGCGGATCAGCTCGACCGGGTCGGGCTCGCCATTGACGATGCCCTCGAAGAACTCCTTGCGGTCCTGGTAGGTCGGCAGCGTGTCCTTGGCCCAGCCGCGGGCGTCGTTGAGGATGACCGCGAGCCGCGCGTACTCCTCGCCGAACAGCTCGGAGATCTCCCGCTTCATCCGCTTCGCCAGAGCCGGCGAGGCGCCCGCGGTGGAGATCGCGATGGCCAGCGGCCCGGTGCGGACGATCGCCGGCAGGATGAAGTTGCAGAGCGGCGGCACGTCGACGACGTTGACCAGCATCGCCCGCCGCTCGGCGTCGTCGTAGACGGCGATGTTGACGTCGGTGTCGTCGGTAGCGGCGATGACCATGAAGACGCCGGCGAGGTCAGCTGCCCCCGCGTAGGCCCGCTTCTCCCACTCGATCGACCCCTCCGCGGCCAGACCCTCCAACTCCGGATGGGCGACCGGTGCGATCAGCCGCACGTCGGCGTCGCAGGCGAGCAGCCCCTCGACCTTCTCCAGGCCGATGTCGCCGCCGCCGACCACCAGGCAGCGCCGCCCTTTCAGCTTCAGGCAGGCGATGTAGAAGGGGGTCTCGAGCATGTCCCGCACGCAGGACTGGTCGCAGATCCCCTTGCGCAGCTGGCAGACGCACTCCTTGCCGGCGTAGGCCTGGGCGGGCATGGCTCAAAGACTAGTGACCGAGGGTCGACGGGCCTCGAACGTCCAGTATTTGGACGTCGCCGGCCCATCGGCGCCCAAAGAGGGCCGCCGAGAGCCCCTGCTACCCTCGCCGCCCCATGAGGCTGATAGTCACCGAGAAGAACAACAGCGCCAAGAAGATCGCCGAAGCGCTCAGCCGCGGCACCAACAGCGCGGACAAAAGCTACAAAGTCCCCTTCTACGCCTGGAAGGACGACGACGGCAGCGAGCAGATGACGGTCGGCCTCAAGGGCCACGTGCTCGGCCCGGCCTTCCCCGAGGGCTACTCGAACTGGCAGAAGACCGACCTGCACGACCTGATCGACGCCGAGCTGATCAAGGAGCCGACCGACAAGAACGTCGTCAAAGCGATCAAGAAACTGGCCAAGGAGGCGGACGAGCTGGTGATCGCCACCGACTTCGACCGCGAGGGCGAGCTGATCGGCCTCGAGGCGCTGGAGGAGATGCTCGACGCCAACCCCGACCTCGGCTCACGCGAGGGGACCGCCGACGGCACGCTGCGGATCAAGCGGGCCCGCTACTCGGCCCTGACCAAGGAGGAGATCGAGCGCGCCTTCGGCGACCTCGACGAGCTCTCCTATCCGCTCGCCAACGCCGGCGCCGCCCGCCAGGACATCGACCTGCTCTGGGGCGCGACCCTTACCCGCGCCGTCTCGCTCGCCAGCCGCCGCTTCGGCTCCAACTTCCTCTCGGTCGGCCGCGTCCAGAGCCCGACCCTCGGCCTGATCGTCGAGCGTGAGATGGAGCGCCGCGCCCACGTCCCGAAACCGTTCTGGGAACTGTTCGCCAAGTTCCAGCACCCCGACGGGGCCTTCGAGGCCCACCACGCGACCGACAAGTTCTGGGAGAAGGCGGAGGCCGATGCGGCGCTCGCCGGCACCTCGAGCCCCGGCACCGTCAAGTCGGTCACCGCCCGCAAGAACACCCGCCGGCCCCCAACCCCCTACAACACCACCGCCTTCAGCACCGACGCCTCCAGCCGCCTCGGCATCACGCCCGCCAGCGCGATGCGGATCGCCGAGGACCTCTATATGGACGGCTTCATCTCCTATCCGCGCACCGACAACACCGTCTACCCGCAGTCGCTGCCGGTCCGCGAGCTGGTCTCCTCGCTGGTCCGCGTCAAGGAGTTCTCGGCCGCCGCCGGCCTGCTCGACCAGCCCGAGCTGAAAGCGACCCGCGGCAAGAAAGAGACGACCGACCACCCGCCGATCTACCCGACCCAGGCGATCCACCCGGGTGCTCTCGAGGGCTCCAAGAAGCGCGTCTACGAACTGGTCGTGCGCCGCTTCCTCGCCACCTTCAGCCCGCCGATGATCACCGAGTCGACCCGGGCCGACATCGAGGCCGGCTCGGAGACCTACTTCGTGCGCGGCTCGGTCGTCGTCGATCCCGGCTACGCCGCCATCTACACCTACGCCCGCTCCTCCGACGAGGAGATCCCCAAGCTCGAGGAGGGCCAGCAGCTGCCGCTCGACGGCGAGCCGTGGCTGGTCGACAAGGAGACGCAGCCGCCGCCGCGCATCTCCCAGGCGAAACTGATCGAGATGATGGAGGAGCGTGGCCTCGGCACCAAAGCGACCCGCGCCGACATCATCCAGAAGCTCTTCGACCGCGGTTACGTCTACGGCAACCCGCCGGTGCCTTCGGAGACCGGCATCGCCCTCTACGAGGCCTTCAAGAACTACGTGCCGGCGATGGCGACGCCGGAGATGACGGCGACGCTGGAGGCGGAGATGGACCGGATCGCCGCCGGCGAGATGACCAAGGGCGAGGTGGTGGGGGAGAGCCGCGACCTCCTGCACAAGACCTGGACCGAAATCGACGGCAGCCGCGAGGACCTCGCGAAAGTGATCTGGAAAGGCATGGACGAGGACCGCATCCTCGGTCCCTGCAAGGTCTGCGAGGAAGCCGGCCGCACCAAGGAGGACGGCTCGCCCAACATGCTGCGGATCATCCGCGCCAAAAAATCGGGCAAACGCTTCGTCGGCTGCACCGGCTGGACCCTCGACGACCCCGACTCCTGCGACCAGACCTTCCCGCTGCCCCAGCGCGGCGACGTCTTCCGGCTCGAGGAGCGCTGCTCGATCTGCGACCGCACGCCGCGGCTCAAAGTCGTCCCCTTCCGCGGCCGCCCCTGGAACCTCTGCCTCAACGACGACTGCGAGTCGATGCAGGAGATGAAGAAACGCCGCGCCGAGCGCGAAGCGGCGAAAGCGGCGAAGAAGGCGATGGCGGAGAAGCCACCGCCCGAGGGCTCCGAGGACGGCGCCAAGCCGACCAAGGCCGACACCGGCACGCGGCGACGCAAACGGGCGAAAGCGGCCGCCAAATAGCCATGGTCAAGGCCTTCCGGTGCGCCTTTTGTCCCTATACCGGACATAAAGCGCACCGGAACGGAAGTTGACGATGTTCATTTCTTTCGAGGGGGTCGACGGCTCAGGCAAGAGCACCCAGGCGCGCCTGCTCGCCGAGGCGCTCGGCTCCGAGACGCTGACGATCCGCGAGCCAGGGGGGACCGATGCTGCCGAGCGAATCCGCGACCTCCTCGCCGACCCGGCGCTGGAGATCGACCCCTTCGCCGAGCTGCTGCTCTTCTCGGCGGCGCGCGCCGACCTGGTCGAGCGGGTGATCCGTCCCGCGCTCGATGCCGGCCGCGACGTCGTCGCCGACCGCTTCGCCGACTCCAGCGTCGCCTACCAGGGCGGCGCCCGCGGCCTCGGCACGAGCCACGTCCTCTCGCTCGTCGACATGACGATCGACGGCCTCTGGCCGGACCTGACGATCCTGCTGCGCCTGGATCCCGAGGTCGGCCTCGACCGCGCCGACGGCGACGACCGTTTCGAGGCCGAGGGCGTCGAGCTGCAGCGCGCCGTCGCCGCGGCCTACGACGAGATCGCCCAGATCGCCCGCGATCGTGTGGTGGTCGTCGACGCCGAGGGAACGGTAGAGGAGGTCCACGGGCGGGTGATGGATGCGGTCAGGGACCATGCGCGCTGACCCGCGGGTCCTGGCGCGGCGGCCTCCCCCATGTGCTCGGACTTCGTCCTGCGCTATGGGGGACCCCCGCCACCGCGCCACCCGCGGGAGAGGCGCATGATCACGCTCGACCATCAACCTCGGGCAGAAGCAGCACTGAGTGCCGCGCTCGCTAACGGGCCGTCGCATGCCTACCTCTTCCGCGGGCCGCGGGGTTCGGGAAAGCGTGTCGCGGCGCGCGCCTTTGCTGCGGAGATCCTTGCTGGGGCCGCCCCCGATCCCGAGGACGCCCGCCGCCGCGCCCTGCTCGACCCCTCGCCGCATCCCGACCTCGTCTGGCTCGCTCCGACCGGCGCCCAGCACCTGGTCGACGAGGTGCGCGAGCGGGTCATCCGCGCCGCCGCCTACCGGCCCTTCGAAGGCCACAAACGGGTATTCGTCGTCGCCGCCGCCGAGGCGATGCGCGACGAGAGCCAGAACGCGCTGCTGAAGACGCTCGAGGAGCCACCCGCCTTCGTCCACCTGATCCTGCTCAGCGCCGAGCCGGCGGCGCTGCTGGAGACGGTCGCCTCACGCTGCCAGGCGGTCGACTTCGCGCCGCTGCCTCCGGAGGCGGTGGAAGCGGCGCTCGCAGGTGAACCCCCCGCCGATGGGCCGAAAAGTCAAACCGGAGTTGACAAATCGGCCCGTCGGCATGCACCGGACGAGATCGCCGCCGCCGCCCGCCTCTCCGGCGGCGACCGCGGCGAGATCGCGGAACCAGGCCGCGGCGAGGCCGAGGCCGACGTCGAGCAGCTCGGTGCGGCGACGACGACCGGCGCGCTTGGCCTCATCGGCGATGTCGCGGGCGGAGCGCTTGAGGCCGGCCTCTTTCTCGGCCTCGAGCCTCTCGCGGACCACCGACTCGACGGTCTCGCCGGCGGCCTCGGCGTCGGCGAGGAGCCCCTTGCGGTCGGCGTCGACCGAGTCGGCGCGCAGCTTGCGCCCCTCCTCGCTGAGCA
>DASTYR010000072.1:0-2515 GCA_035764795.1 Solirubrobacterales bacterium
CACCGGCGGCATCTTCGGGCTCTTCCCGGTCGCCGGCGAGCTCGCCCCGCTCCTCTGATCCGGAGCGTGGTCACAAAGGCGCGCTCTTGGAGCCGATCTGCTCCGCGCCCCGGCGCGAACCCGGCGGAATGGCACGGCGGCCCCGTGGCGCGGGTCGTGCACCCATGACCCGCCATGAAGAAACTCATCGCGGTGGGACTCCTCGGCCTGTTGTTGCCACTGTCGGGCTGCATCATCCATAGCCGTCCCGGCCGCAGCCGCCACGCGAGCTCCTCACGCCCGCAGTGCCACCCGAGCCAGTACTGGGACGGCCACCAGTGCCGCCACAAGGGCAAGGGCCACGGGGCCCGCAAGCACGACGGCCGCTAGAGCGCCGATCAAATTGGCCGGCCCCCGGATCGCGATCTTCCGACGCCTGCGACCGGGCTGCCTGGTCGGCGGGGCACCCCGTCTCGCGGGCTCGTTCCTCGCAACCGGGACCTGTCGCGAAGGTCACGGTGGTCGGGTGCTACGGCAGCCCGCGATCCGGGGTACCCCGCCTCCGGCGCGCCCGGGCCACGTCCTGGGAGGGGCAAAGGCAGCGATCAATGCCGAAAGATCGACACGCCGGACGATCCGTGATCTGACGGAGGGATGAGCCTCGCGTGGTCACCGCCCATCGAGATTTCTGCCCAAGAAGCGAAAATCCTCGGACGCTGCAAGAAGGCCAAGCTCTTCGTCTTCCTGCGTATGAATCGCCACCGTCTCTTCGATGAGACGTTCCAGAGGAAACTCGCAACGATGTACTCGGGACGGACGGCTGGCAGGGATCCCGTGCCGCCCTCTCTGCTCGCCATGGTGACGCTACTGCAGGCAGCCATGGACGTCTCCGACGAGGACGCCGTGGAGTTCGCGGTCATGGATCGGCGCTGGCAGATGCTTCTTGATACCCTCGGTAGCGACGAGGCTCCCTTCTCGCAGGGAAGCTTGTTCAACTTCCGGGAACGGCTGATCGCTCATGACCTCGACGAATTGCTTCTAGATCGCACCGTCGAGCTGGCACGAGAAACACGAGGCTTCAGTGCCAAAGCGCTTCGTACTGCCTTCGACGCGTCGCCGCTTTTCGGAGCCGGCCGCGTCGAGGACACGTTCAACCTGATCGGGCATGCCGCCCGAGAGGTCGTCCGGTTGGCCGCGAAACGCCTTGGACTTGACGACGATGCCGCCGCGGTTCAGGCCGGAATCCCGCTGGTCACGGGATCCAGCCTGAAAGCGAACCTCGACATCGACTGGGATGACCCGAAGCAGAAGAAGGCCGCGCTTGAGCTGCTCTTGCTGCAGGTGCGGTCCCTTGCGGCCTTCGTGGAGCGCGAGCTCACGGCCGACCTCGAGCAACCGCCTTTCTCAGAGCGTTGGGCAACACTGAAGCAAGTCCTCATCCAGGATCTCGAGCCCGATCCCGACGGAGGTGGCAGTCGCATCAAGCGGGGGGTCGCGAAGGAGCGCCAGATTAGCGTCCGCGACCGCGAGATGCGGCACGGCCGCAAGAGCAAACGGAGTCGCGTCGATGGCTACAAACGACACCTTGCCGTCGACGTCGAATCCACTCTCATCGTCGGCACGGCCGTGACGCCCGCCAACCGGCCCGAGGCAGAAGCTGCGGCCGACCTACTCGAGGATGTCCGTCGGCACGGCGGCGATCCGCCAGAAGTCTTCATCGATCGCGGATACCTCGCTGCCGAGGCCCTCCACCAACAACGAGAACGCGGAACCCAAGTGCACTGCAAACCCTTCCCGCTCCACAACGCGGGCCGATTTACAAAGGCCGACTTTGTGCTCGATCTCGACAAGCAACAACTCACCTGTCCTGCGGGACAAACGCTTCACTTCGAATTCGGCTCGACGGTGCATTTCCCGACCAGCATCTGTCGTGACTGTCCCCGCCGGACCGCATGTACCACGGCGACCGATCGCGGGCGCAGCGTCTCGATCCACCCTCAAGAGGCCTTCCTCGTCCAGCTTCGTGCCCACCAAAAGACGGCACCCGGCCGCGCGAACAACAGGCGCAGAGTCGTCGTCGAGCACGGCCTGGCAGCGATCAGCCGGACCCAGGGCCGCCGCGCACGCTATCTCGGAACACGAAAGAACCTCTTCGATCTTAGGCGCCACGCCGCTGTCGCGAACCTCCACGTCGCGGCGCGAGCGGCCTAATTGGTCGGCGTTCTAGGCGCCCGCTCCTTCACTCCAGCTCGTCGGTCACGGTCGGCGCCCCGGCGCCGCTCTCCAGCTCGAAGGTCGAATAGACGCCGTCGCAGTCGAGATCCCCCTGGGCCCTGACGGTGAACCGCTCGCCGTCGGAGGCGTAGCTGTAGGCGTAGGCGTGGGCGTGGTCCAGCGAGAAGCCGAGCTCGCGCCAGAGCGGCGCCTCCCAGAGCGCGGGGTCGGGGTCGCAGCGCTCGCGCCCGCCGCGGCAGCAGGCGCCGAGGGCGGGGGTCGGCCCGATCTCGCCGCGCGGCGGGGCCGGCTTCGCCCGCGC
>DASTYR010000073.1:0-2791 GCA_035764795.1 Solirubrobacterales bacterium
TAGACGTGGCGCGCGCCTACAAGAGCTGGACCAGCCTCCTCAACTGGAGCACCTATAACGGCAGCTCGCTGTGGGCAGCAGAAGGGGGTGACTTCAGCACTGTTGGGGACGGCGATCCGGGTGAGTTTGGTCTGAACGAAGGCGCGTCTGTGCTCACGGCCGAGCGTGGGGCCCAGCCGGGATGGTGGGAGTTCAGCGGATACGACCTACGCAGCGTGGTTCAGGGTTGGGTTACGGGAGAATTCGCCAACCAGGGGCTGATCGTCAAGCTCAAGGACGACAAATCCCGCGTATGCAATGCCTCCTCGTGCACTAACCGCGCCGTCGAGTTCCACTCCAGCGCCTCACCGGATCCTTCGCTTCGCCCCTACCTGCAAGTGGTCTACTACCCGCCCGCTCCCAGCACGAGCAAGGTCATCTCGCCGCGGGAGGGAGCGGTTACCGGTCGACGCCTCAAGCTCCAGGCCGGCTGGAGCGTGCAGGGAACCACCGGCGTCAGCTTCCAATACAAAGTGCTCGGCACCGGGACGAAATTCAAAACGATCCCGACGAGCTTCGTCCGCAAGGCGAACGGCGATGCGGTCTCCTGGCCACTCGCGGTTCAGGGCAACCAGAGCGAGGCGGTCTACTTCGACGCCCACGAGGCGAGCAAAGTCCTGGGCAACTCGGAGCGCAAAGTCCAGGTGCGCGCGCTTTTCGAGGGCTCCCTCGGTGCCGCCGGGTACAGCACTCCGGTCAACACGATCGTCAATCCCAATGCCGGCGGAGCGTTCGACGCCACCGCTGCGGTTGGCCCGGGTTCGGTCAACCTGCTGACCGGCAACTTCACGATTGGCCGCACCGACGTCTCGATTCCGGTCTTCTCTACCGCGCTTGAATTCTCGCGAACCTACAGCTCGCGAACCAACCGACCCGTTGGGGACCCAGATGAAAGCTCCCCGCACGACACGGGTGTGTTGGGTTGGGGCTGGCAGCCGACGGTCCCCGTAGAAGCGGCTGGGGGATCCTCATGGCAGAAGGTGCGTGACGCCAGCGCCGCGGGGGAAGGCGCGTACGCCGTCTTGACCGACCTCGAAGGCTACGAATACGGCTTCGAACTGGCGGGCACCAACTACGTCTCGCCGCCTGGGGCAACCGGCTGGGTTCTCAGCCGCCTCTCCTCGACCCAGTTGGCGCTAACCGATCCGAGTGGCAGCCGGACCGTCTTTGAAAAGGAACCAAACGGCTTCGACTATCGCCCGGTCGCGGTCTCGCAGGCTGGCGATGCAACCAACACGACGCGGATGGTCTACCAGCTGATCGGCGGCAAGCGGCGGCTCAGCATGGTCATCGGGCCGGCGGCGGGAGGAATCGAATGCACCGAGGCCACTGCGGCCTCGACTGCCGGCTGCCGAGCCCTGACCTTCACCTATCAGCCAGCAACCACGTGGGGGGCTCCGGCGGCCTATGGCGACCGGTTGAGCACCATCACCTTCCATAACTCGACGGCTCAGGGAGATCAGGAGGTTGCCCGTTACGCCTACAACTCAGAAGGCCGACTTGTCGCGGAGTGGGATCCGCGGATCTCGCCGGCCCTCAAAGAGACCTATGCCTATGGCCCAGGGGGTCCGATGAAAACGCTGACTCCGCCCGGCGAGGAGCCGTGGAGCTTCGAATACGCGCCGATGGAGGGCGAGGGGACCTCGGAAGGAAATATGGGCCGCCTCGTCAAGGTCAGACGCGCCAGCCTTCTGTCGAGTCCGTCGGTGGCGGAGCAAACCATCGTCTACGGCGTCCCGGTGAGCGGCAGCGGCGCTCCGTACGGCATGGGCGCCGAAACCGTCGCCCAATGGGGCCAGCAGGACATCCCGACCGACGCCACGGCTGTTTTTCCGCCTGACCAAGTGCCTTCGAGCCCGCCCAGCAGCTATTCGCGGGCCACCGTCTATTACATGGATGCCGAAGGCATGGCGGTCAACACGGCGACCCCATCGGGCGCCGGCACCTCTGCGCCGTCCATTACGACGAGCGAAACCGACGTGTACGGCAACGTGGTGCGGGAACTCAGCGCGCAGAACCGGCTGCGGGCGCTCGCGGCGGGCGGCGGCTCGGTTGCGAAGTCAAAAGAGCTCGACACGCATCGCACGTTCAATGCCGACGGCACCGAGATGCACGAGGAGTGGGGCCCCCTTCACGAGGTCCGCCTCGAGTCCGGGGCGACCGTCCAGGCGCGCCGTCATGTGACGGTCGAATACGAACCTCCCAATCAGGCTCTCCCGGCCGGCACGCCCTTGCCGCACCTTCCAACTCGCGAAACCGTCGGCGCCAGCATTCCCGGCCAAGGCCTCGACGCCGATCAGCGCGTCACCGAGACCAAATACAACTGGATGCTGCGCAAACCCACCGACACGATTGTCGACCCTCTCGGCCTAAACCTGCGCACGCACATCGAATACAACACGATCACCGGTCTGCCAGTCGAACGACGCCTGCCGGCCAATCCCGATGGCGGTGACGCCCGCACGACGAAGATCGTCTACTACACCCCCGCTGGGCATCCGACCGACGCCGAGTGTGGAAACAACCCCGCCTGGTCGCGCCTACCCTGCAAGATCGCGCCAGCCGCTCAGCCAGGGACGGCCGGGCAACCCCAGCTGTTGGTGAAACGATTCACGGCCTACAACGCGCTCGGCCAGCCGACCGAAGTTCGCGAGAGCCCGGGCGGCGGCACGCAGAACGTCCGCAAAACGCTGCTGACTTACGACGCGGCCGGCAGGCCACTCACCTCCTCGCAGACGGGGGACGGCGCGCC
>DASTYR010000074.1:0-4628 GCA_035764795.1 Solirubrobacterales bacterium
AGCTCGGAGACGGCGTAGTCGCCGCCCTTCGCCCAGACGTCGGGGCGCAGCAGCCGCAGCGCCTCATCCGGCAGCGGCTCGTCGAAGATCGCGACCTCGTCGACGCAGGCGAGCGCCTTCAGCATCGCCGCCCGCTCGCGCTCACCCACCAGAGGACGCTCGGGGCCCTTGAGCTCGCGCACCGAGCGGTCGCCGTTGAGGAGGACGACGAGGCAGTCGCCGAGCGCCCGCGCCGCCTCCAGGGTCTGGACGTGGCCGACGTGCAAGAGGTCGAAGCAACCGCCGGTGGCGACCACAGTGCCACCGCGCGCCCGTACCCGCTCGGCGAGGACCAGCGCGGGCTCGATCGAGTGGGGGGCGGCGCCGACGCCGCAGGTGTCGATGCGCGGCTGCGGCGCGACGCCGTCGCTCGGCGTGGCGAAGTTGCGCGAGCCGCTGGCGGCGACGAACGCACTCGCCGCGGCGACCGCTTCGGTGACCGCCTCCGGTGGAGTGGCGCCGCCCGCGAGGGCCAGCGCGGCGGCGACGGCAAAGCGGTCGCCCGCACCGCAGGGGTCGCCGGCGGCGGGCTGGCAGCGGTAGGGGAGCGGCGGCTCGCCCGGCATCGCCAAGAGAGCGCCATCGGCGCCTCGGGTCACACAAACCGCCTCGGCGGCCCAGGCGACGAGCAGGTTTCGGGCCAGCTCCTCGGCCGGGCTCGCCTCCCCTTCTCCGGCCGGCGCCAGCCGCCTCGCCTCGTCGAGGTTCGGAGTCGCGAGGCTGGCGCCCGGGACGGGCGCCGGTCCGCGCGGGTGCGGGTCCCAGACGAGCGGCCTGCCGGGCCGATGGGCGGCGAGAGCGGCGAGGACCAGGGGGTGGGCGGCGACGCCGCGGCCGTAATCGGAGACGAGGACAGCACTCGCCACGGCGAGCACCTCACGCAGGCCGGCTCGGTCACGAGCGATTACGGGCGCAGCGGTACCGCCGCGGTCGAGCCGCAGCAGCGGCCGCCCTTCGTCGAGCAGTCGCACCTTTTGCGGCGTCCGACCGGCGAGGCCGAGGTCGACGATCCGCACGCCGGCGGCCCGCAGCGCCGCCGCCAGTTCCTTGCCGGCGGCGTCGCCCCCGAGGGCGGTGACCAGCGTGACCGCGCTTCCCTCGGCGGCGGCAATTGCCGCCGCGAGTCCCGCTCCGCCGGGACGGACGCGGTCCTCGCGCTCGTCCAGGACCGGCACGCCGGCGTCGGGCGAGAGACGCACGCTGGTGCCGTCGACGTCGCGGTCGAGCAGGGCGTCGCCGACGATGGCCAGTCGCTTGCTCACCGCACGGCCTGCCTCGGTCGCTGCAGGGCGCGCACCGGCGCCGCCTCGGGCAGCAGCTCGCCCTGCTGCCCGTCGAGCTGGCGTACGCAGCGGTCGACGGCGCCGCAGAGCAAGTGCACGGCGACGAGGTGGAGCTCCTGCACGGTGGCCGAGGAGACCGCGTCGATCGCGATCGCCTCGTCGCAAAGATCGGCGAGCGGGTTCGGAGCCGGCCCCGTCAGCGCCCAGGTGACGAGTCCCAGCCGGTTCGCCGTCTCGGCAGCGCGCAGCAGGTTCTCGCTGCGGCCGGAGGTACTGAGGGCGAGCAGAACGTCGCCGACCCGCCCGTGTCCTTCGACCTGACGGGCGAAGACGTCCTCGATCCCGTAGTCGTTGCCGATCGCGGTCAAGCTCGAGCTGTCGGCGTGCAGCGCGATCGCGCTCAACGGCCGCCGCTCGACCTGGAAGCGACCGACCAGCTCCGCGGTCAGGTGCTGCGCCTCGGCGGCGCTGCCGCCGTTGCCGGCAGCGAGCAGGTGGCCGCCGGCGAGCAGCCGTTCGCCCAGCCACTCGCCCCAGCCGTCGAGCTTGACCCGGTGCGCCTCGAGCGCCGCGAGGCCCTCGGCGAGCGCCCCCAGATGCGCCCGACTCCCCTCCTGCCTGCGGTGGGGGCCGGCGCGGCGGGCAGCGCGGTCGGCGAGGACTCGCTCGTAGGCCTCGAGAACCTGGCTGCCGACCCGGCGCCAGTCGTAGACGCGCCGCGCCCGTTTGGCGCCGGCGAGCCCGTAGGCGCGGCGGCACTCCCCGTCGGCCAACAGCTCGGCCGTCGCTTCGGCGAGCCGCTCGGGATCGCGGGGCGGCACGTGGACACCGGTGCGGCCGTCGACGACGCTGTCGATCATGCCGCCGACGGCGCTGGCGATGACCGGCACGCCGCAGGCCATCGCCTCCAGCGGCACGATCCCGAACGGCTCGTACCAGGGAACGGAGACGACCGCGTCGGCGGAGCGGATCAACTCGGGCAGCCGCTCGCGCGGGACGCGGCCGCGCAGGTCGACCCGGTCGGCGACCCCGTGGCGCCAGGCCAGCTCGCTCAGCCGCCTCGCTTCGGGATCGCCGTCGAGCTCCTCCCGTGGCGGACCGCCGGCGACGACCAACTCGACTCCGGGCAGCCGCGGCAGCGCCTCGATCACGTTGCCGACACCCTTGCGCCGCACGACCCGCCCCACGTAGAGAAGGCGACTGCGGCCGGCATCGCGCGGCTCGGCGGGACCGTGCGGGGCGAAGCGGTCGACGTCGACGCCGCAGGGGATGACGGTGAGGCGCTCGTTGTCGGCACCCATCCGCAGCAGCTCGAAGACCTCGTCGCTGCAGGTCGCCAGGACGCGATCGACGCTCGCCGCGATCCCCCGCTCGATCGCGATCCGCTGCGGGGGGCTCGTGTCCATGCCACCCTGGTAGCGGCGTTTGACCGTGCCGAGGGCGTGGAACGTCTGCACGATGGGCAGACCGAGGCTCTCGGCGGCGAGCAGCGAGGCGTGCCCCGACATCCAGAAGTGCGCGTGGACGAGATCGGGCGGCTCGCGTCGCCATGCCCTGGCGAGGCCGGCGGCCAGCTGCGGCATGTGGGGGAAGAGGTCGTCCTTGGGCAGCTCGACCACCGGCCCGGCGGCGATGTGCTCGACGACCACGCCGGGGCAGAGCTGCATGCGTCGAGGCAGGGTCGTGTCGTCGCGTCGGGTATAGACGACGACCTCGCAGCCGCGGCGGGCCAGCTCGCGCGAGAGCGCGTCGACGTAGACGTTCTGACCGCCGGCGTCGACGCCGCCGAGGGTCGCCAGCGGGCTGGCGTGCTCGGAGACCATCGCCACCCTCATGCCGCAACCTCTTCGAGCAGCCGGTCCCAGTCGGCGAGGAAACGCTCGAGCCCGTAGCGCTCACGCACCGCACGACGGGCGGCGCGGCCCCGCTCGCGCGCCAGCTCGGGGTCGGCGATCAGCTCGCGCAGGCCACGCGAGAGAACGTCGACGCGGGTCGAGAACAGGCCGGCGTCCGGCGGCACCGCCTCGACCGCCTCGGTGGTGGCAAGCACCACCACCGGCATGCCGAGGTGCATCGCCTCCAACAGCGAGAGCCCCAGCGACGTCCAGCGAATCGGGTGCAGGTAGGCGCGGCGGCGCGCCATCGCCTCGTGCAGGCGCGCCTGCGGCAGGTTCTCGATCCCGCCCAGCGCTCCCGCCCCGATCCCGAACAGGCGCAGCGGCACGACGCCGTTGAGGCGCGGCAGCAGGTCGGTGCCGGTGACGCGGCCGCGGCGACCGGGTTCGTTGATGGCGACGGCCGCCTCGGCCAGCTCGCCCGTGTAGAGGTAGCCGGGGTCGACGATGCCGTGCTCGATCACGCGCGTGCGGGTCGAGCCGGCGTCCCAGAAGAGGTCGTTGAAATGGGTGACGTGGACCAGCGTCACGTCGTCGCGATCGGCGAGCGGGTGGCGCATCGCTTCGATCCGCCCCTGCGGGGCGTTGTGCTCGACGTACACCGCCGGCAGGTCGCGTCCCGGCCGCCGGCCGAGCCAGCGCTCCACCAGCTTCTCCTCCTGGGGACGCTGCAGCAGCACCGCGTCGACCTCGGCGCCGGCGAGCTCCGCGGGGCCGAGCTCGACCGCCGACGCCGGCCACTCCCAGGTCTGGGCGCGGCCGCGGCCGTCCGGCCCACGGTCGGGCACGACGGGCAGCAGGTACGTGTGCGGTCCCTGCACCAACGCCGTCGTCCACGAGCCGTGCACGTGCCAGAGCAAGACCCTCATGCGAGCGCCTCGATCGGTGCGGGCGTCCCCACCAGCCGCGTCAGCGCCGCGGCGACCTCCTCGGGCTCGACGTCGTCGACGCAGGGGTGGCCGGGGACTGGACAGGTGCGCGCCCGGCAACCGGCGCAGGGCACCTCCCGGTACAGCAGCTCGTGCGGCACCCGCCAGGGCCGCCAGCGCACCGCCGGAACGGTCGGCGCGAAGAGCGAGACGACCGGCGTACCGACGGCGGCGGCGAGGTGGGCGGGGCCGGTGTTGGCGACGACGACCGCCTCCGCCGCGGCGAGGACCGCGGCGAGCGAGGCGAAGTCGCAGCGACCGCCGAGATCGAGCGCATCGGGCGCCGCCTCGACAACTTCCCGCGTCAGCTCGGCCTCGTGCGGCGCCCCGGTGACGACGAGGCGCCGCCCTTCGGCGACGAGGACCGAGGCGAGCTCCGCCCAGCGCCGCGGCGACCAGGCGCGGGCGCTGACCGAGGCACCCGGATGGAGGACGACGAAGGGTGCGGGCGGCAACGGCGGCGGCTCCCCCTCGAGCTCGAC
>DASTYR010000075.1:0-7446 GCA_035764795.1 Solirubrobacterales bacterium
GCCGCCCTTCCAGCTCCGGCTCGAGCTGACGACAGACCGTCTCTACCTCGGGGAGCTCGGGCACTCCCCGGTTCTATCAGTCGTCTGGCGAGAACCCCCCTTTATCCGGGGAAAAGTCGCCAGGTCACTCGACCGCCCGCGGGTGTGCCTTGAAGTAGACGTCCTTCAGCCGCTCGCCGGAGAGGTGCGTGTACATCTGGGTCGTCGCGATGTCAGCGTGGCCGAGCATCTCCTGCACGGCGCGCAGGTCGCAGCCCCCCGCCAGCAGGTGGGTGGCGAAGCTGTGACGCAGCGTGTGGGGGCTCATCCGCCCGCCGAGACCGGCGGTGCGGGCGTGGCGTTGGACGATTTTGTAGAGGCCCTGACGGCTGAGTGGGCCGCCGCGGAAGTTGACGAACAGCTTCGCCTCATGGCGGTCGCCGATCAGCTGCGGCCGCCCGCCGCGCAGGTAGGCGGAGATCGCGGCGATCGCCTTGCGGCCGAGCGGCACCAGCCGCTCCTTGGAGCCCTTGCCGCGGGCGCGGAGGAAGCCCTCGCGGAGCTCGATGTCGCCGAGCTCGAGCCCGATCGTCTCCGAGGCCCGCAGCCCGCACGCGTACATGACCTCCAGCAGCGCCCGGTCGCGCAGCGTCGTCGGCTCGTCGCCGCGCGGTGCCGCCAGCAGCTTCTGCACCTCGGCGTAGTTGAGGACCTGCGGCAGCTTCTTGGCGCGGCGCGGCGCGCTCAGCGCCGCCGTCGGATCGTCGCCGATCAGCTCGTCGCGGCGCAGGTGCTTGTAGAAGGAGCGCAGGCAGGCGGTCTTGCGATGGACGGTTGCAGCCGAGCAGGCTGGACGACCGTTGCCGGTGGCGAGGTCGGCCAGGAAGTCGCCGACGTCGGCCGGGCCGGCGGCCAGCGCGTCGATGCCGCGACCGGCCAGGAAGCCGCCGTACTGGAGCAGGTCGGTGCGATAGGCGTTCAGCGTGTTGCGCGAGAGACCTCGCTCCAGCTCAAGGTAGGAGAGGAAGTCGAGGACGAGCCCCTCGAAACGCGGATCGACGCCCAAGTCCGCAGGCGCGGTCTCCGGGCGGGGCTCGACGGCGATTGCCATGGCGCCTGGTTCTGGCGCCGGCCGCTCATCCCTTGCCGCGCAAGGCACCGCCCGCTGCAAGCGGGGCGGCGAAGAAGAGTGGGTCGTCGCGCAGGTCGCGGCCCATCGTGCGCGCCGGCAAGCCGCTGGCCGCGTAGCCCTCGAGGTCGGCGGCTGCCTCGCGCAGGCGGTGCCGCCAGCCGCAGGCGGTCGCCAGCGCGGCGATCGCCACCGGGTCGCCCGCGGGAGCCGCCACCTCCACCCCGCCCAGAAGCATCCGCATCACGATCAAGGTGTGATGGCTCACGGGCCGATGCCGCTCGCGCGGGTCAGCGGTAGAGAGACGTGGCGACAACAGGGGCGGCAACCGCAATGACAACGCCGCGTGGGCCGCATCGAGCGCGGCCATCCCGCCGTGCCCGAATCGCGTCTCCGAACCGATGATGCCGGGCCCTGGGCCGACCACGGCGACCTCCCAGCCGAGGGCGCGGGCGGCAGCATCGAGGGCGCCCGGCAGCGACAGCGCCTCATGCTCGCCGCCGTAGGCCGGCGCGGCCGTAATGTGACCACAGAGCAGCCCCCGCTCGCGCAGCTCGGCGACGTCGCGCGAGAGCGAGCCCGGCAGCGCACCGCCGCCGCCCTGCACGTAGCCGACCTTGGCACCCGGCAGCGCCCGCGAGGCTGCCCAGACCACCGGCGCCAAGTGCCCGTGCAGCGGCAGGACGACGACCCGCAACGGAGGCCGCGCCTCTTCCGGCGCGCCCTTTCCGTCTATGGCACGGGAAGAGTTCTCCGCAGGCTCCACCGGCTCGATGGCGTGCTGAAGCGACGTGTAGTTCAGCTTCATCACGTGCTCGTCCCCCCCGTCGCCGCCCTGGAGCCCCCGCGTCAAGTTGACGTGAACGACGTCGAAGCCACCCGAGCCGAGCCCAAGGTCGAGCGCCTCGACGTTGACGACGACCTCGTCGCCTTCGCGCATGTCGCCGAGCAGGGCTGCGTCGGCCCAGGCCCGCCGCCGCTCACCACCGACCTCCACCGTCAGCGGCTCTGCGGCGACGACAACGCCACGGCGCAGCCTGAGGCGACCGCTCACGTCGCCGCGCCGGCCTCGACGAGGATCGCCTCGCAGACCTCCAGCATCGTGTCGAGGCTGCGAGCGGCTACGCGCTCTTGCGGCGTGTGAACCGCTTCCGGGCCGTTGGCCAGCAGCACGAAGTCGAGCCCGCGCAGCCGCAGGACGTTGGCATCGCTGCCACCGCCGATTGCCGTTCGGGCAGGCTCCACGCCCGCTTGGCGCAGCCCCCCCTCGGCCAGGGCCAGCGCAGGCGAATCCTTCGGTAGCTCGTAACCGCGAAAGAGCTCTTCGACGCGAACGTCGACGTCGCAGCCATGTTCGCTGGCGCCCCAGGCGAAGTGCTCGGTGAGCGTTGCCGCCACCTCGGCCGCTCGCCCCCCGTCGAGGCTGCGCGTCTCGGCCAGGACCCGGCAGTGGCCGGGTACGACGTTGCCGGAGGTACCGCCCTCGATCACCCCCACGTTCGCGGTCGTGCCCTCGTCGAGGCGGCCCAGCTCCATGCGCGCGATCGCCGCCCCCGCCGCCGCAATCGCGTTGTTTCCCACCTCCGGACTGATCCCGGCGTGCGCCTCGACGCCGATGAAGTCGGCTTCGATCTTCTGCTGGGTAGGAGTGGCGACGATCACCTCGCCCACCGGACCGGCGTGGTCGAGCACGAAACCGACGTCGGATCGCAGCTGGTCGACGTCGAACGCCTTCGCCCCCCGCAGTCCCTGCTCCTCGGCGACCGTCAGCAGCAGCTCGATCCCGGTCGGCGGCGGGGTCTCGGCGTGGCGGGCCATCAGCTCGAGGAAGATTGCGACCGCCGCCTTGTTGTCGGCGCCGAGGATCGATTCGCCCCGGCTGCGAAAGACGCCTTCGTCGAGGACCACCTCGACCTGACCCCGGTGGGGGACGGTGTCGAGGTGGGCGCAGAATGCGACCCAGCGATCCGACCTGCCGGGCAGCCGCGCCAAGAGGTTGCCGGCACCCGCCTGCGCGACGCCAGCGGCGCCGTCCTCGACGGTCTCGAGGTCGAGCGCGCGCAGCTCAGCCAGGACAGTGTCGGCAACCTCGCGCTCCTCCCCAGTCGGGCTGCGGATCTCGCACAGGCGAACGAACCGCTCGTACAGCCGTGACCTACTCGCCTCCACGGCGGACAGGCTATCGGCGAAAGAGGGTCGGTCAGCCGGCCTGGCGGACGCTCACGTCACGCCCATCGGCCACCGGCTCATCGCCCTCGACAGGCTGCGCACCCGCCTGCCGCGCCGCGGCGCCGACGAACTCGCGGAACAGCGGCTCGGGCCGATTGGGACGCGAGTTGAACTCCGGATGGAACTGCGAGGCGACGAAGAACGGGTGGTCCGGCAGCTCGACCATCTCGACGAGCCGCTCGTCGGGTGAGGTGCCGCCGCAGACCAGACCCTCGTCTTCGAGCCGCCGCCGCAGCTGCAGGTTCACCTCGTAGCGGTGACGGTGGCGCTTGTAGATGACCGCCTCGCCGAAGATCTCGCGCGCCCGCGTGCCCTCGTGCAATTTGACCGGGTCGGCGCCGAGCCGCATCGTGCCGCCCATCTCGGAGACCTCCTTCTGCTCGGGCAGCAGATCGACCACCGGGAAAGGCGTCTCGGGATCGAACTCGGCGGAGTTGGCGCCTTCCATACCGGCGACCGAGCGGGCGAACTCGACCACCGCGATCTGCATCCCCAGGCAGATGCCCAGGTAGGGGATCGAGCGCTCGCGGGCGATCCGCGCCGCCGCCACCTTGCCCTCGATGCCTCGCTCACCGAAGCCGCCCGGGATGAGGATCCCGTCGACTCCTTCGAGGCGCTCCGGGTCGAAGTCCTCGGAGTCGACCAACTCGACCTCGACCTCGACGCCGTGGTGGAAGCCACCGTGCACGAGCGCCTCGATCACCGACTTGTAGGCGTCGGCCAGCTGCACGTACTTGCCGACCAGGGCGATCCGCACCTTGCCCTCGGCGCTGTCTGCGCGGCGCACCATCGCCTCCCACTCGGTCAGGTCGGGCGAGGGTGCCTCCATGCCGAAGTGGTCGAGGACCAGGTCATCGACGCCCTCGGCGCGGAGAACCAGCGGCACCTTGTAGATGTTGTCCACGTCGTGGGCCGAGATCACGGCTTCGACCGGCAGGCTGGCGAAGAGGGCGATCTTCTCCCGGATCGACTGGTCGAGCCGGCCTTCGGAGCGGCAGACAAGGGCGTGCGGCTGGATACCGATGCGGCGCAGCTCGTTGACCGAGTGCTGGGTCGGCTTCGTCTTCAATTCGCCCGCGTGCCCTATGTAGGGAACTAGCGTGAGGTGGACGAACATGCATCGCTTCGGCCCGAGGTCCGTGTAGAGCTGGCGGATCGACTCGAGGAAGGGCAGCGACTCGATGTCGCCGACCGTGCCGCCGATCTCGGTCAGTACGAAATCAACCGATTGCGACTCGGCGACGATCAGGATCCGGTTCTTGATCTCGTCGGTGATGTGCGGAATCACCTGCACCGTGGCGCCGAGGTAGTCGCCGCGGCGCTCGCGGTTGATCACCGTGTTGTAGACGGCGCCGGCCGTGACGTTGGAGGCTCGCGTCGCGTTCTCGTCGGTGAAGCGCTCGTAGTGACCGAGATCGAGGTCGGTCTCGGCGCCGTCCTCGGTGACGAAGACCTCGCCGTGCTGGAAGGGGCTCATCGTCCCCGGGTCGACGTTGACGTAGGGATCGAACTTCTGCAGCTGCACCCGGTAGCCGCGCGAGACGAGGAGGCGGCCGATCGAGGCGGCGGCGATGCCCTTGCCGAGAGCCGAGACCACCCCGCCGGTGACGAATATGAAGCGAGTGTCTCCTGGCTTGGCGCGACTCATGCGAGGCTGAATCCCGCGAGCGTCACAGTCTGATTCTTCGCGAGCGGGATTCGGTCGAGCCCTTTACTCATCTGCCGAGCGAGTCTAACCAGCGCAGGGGCGGAACTGAGCCGATCGTCGCGGAGATTGAGCGCAGCTCGCCGTAGACGGTGAGAGCCGCGACCGCAAAGAGCGCGATCAGCCTGCCGTCGCCCCCCAGCGTCGCCAGGAGCCAGACGCCGGCGACCGCGCCGATTAGGTTCGAACCGGTGTCGCCGAGCATCGCCCGCTCGCGCAGGGTGAACCAAGCCCCCACCGCGATCGGCCCGGCGAAGACGCCGAGCAGCTCAAGCGGCGCAACCGTCCAAGCGCCCAAGCAGAGGCCGAGGCCGAGCAGCGCCAGCCCCTTCTCGGCCCTTCCCGGTCGCAGATCAAGCAGGTTGAACGCGTTGGTGGCGAGGATCAGCAGCGCCACGTCGGCGAGATAGCGCCATGACTCCAGACCGCGACCGGAGACGACGTAGGCAGCAAGGGCAAGGGCGCCGATCGCCTTGATCGCCCCGGTCGAGAGACGGCCTTCGCGCAGCGCCCGGGCGTGGCCGCGCCAGCCCCGCGGCGCCGCCGCCGCTTCGCCACCACCAAGCGAGTCGTCCAGGAAGCCAAGGAAGGCGACGCCCAGCAGGTACGGCATCCAACGCCGCAGCTCGGGGTCGAGCAGGTCTATGTCACCACGATCGTCCAGGAAGGCCAGCGGCGCCAATGCGACCAGAGCCGCCGTCGCCAGGACGGCGCCAAGGGGAAATGCGACACGCACGCCGCGGTAGTTCTCGCGCAGGAGCCCGGCGTCGCGCAGCCCGCGCACTCCCGCCGGCACGACGAGCACGGCGACCGCGACCGCTACGGGGAGGCCGACCCAGGTCACGGCCGGCGCGGCGCCAGGAGGTCGGGCAGCAGGCGGTCGGCGCTGCCCTTGACGCCGAAGCTGCCCTCGGCTCCCCGGAGGGCAAGCACGGTCGCAAGCCGCCCCGCGATCAGGTCGACGGAATCGACGCTCGAGAGATCGGCTGCCTGGAAGAAGGAGATCGAAGAGGTCTCAGCGGAAGATGACTCGACGCCGACGGAAGGGACTCGCGTCGCCGCGATCCCCTCCGCAAGGCCTGCCTCGAGCCGGCCGGTCGCCGCCCGCTGAAGCGGTCCCATGTCCTGCGGCTGGTCGCGGACGAGGACGACAGCTCCAAGCCGGCCGAAGTTGCCACTTGCCCGCGAGAAGAGTCGGCCGCGCACCCGTTCCAGCAGAGCACCGCCGAGGACAAGCTGGCGTCCCACCCCGACCCCGAGCGCCGTCTGATTGTCGGGATTGTCCGCCAGGTCGGCGAAGCGGGTTTTCGCGAGGTCGTCGGCGAGCGCCTGGAAATCGACCGGCTCGCGGACGACGCCGACGCCGACCAACCGCGCCCCGGTCGGGCCGAGCGCCTCCTCGACGCCGTCGGCGACGTCATCCGGATAGCTGCCGAGCGCCACCACCCCCACTCGAACGCCGCGCAGATCGCCGCCGACGAGCACCGGGTAGACGCTTTCGCCGAACTCATTGGCGCGGGCAAGTTCGCCGCTCAGATCGTCGGCCCGCTCGCGGGCGTCCTCGAGGTTGCCGGTGAGGCTGCGCTCGAGGTCGCGGCGGGTGTCGTCGATCGTGTCGCCGCCGAGCGCCGCGCCGATCACGATCCCGATCGCCAGCGCAAGGAAGATCGCGATCAACGAGGTCGCGTGGTAGCGGGCGCTGTAACCCATCGGCCGGAGAGGCTATCCGGCCACTACAGCCCGAGCCAGATCTTCACCTTCAGCCAGAACAGGTCGACGAGGTCGCCCAGCGCCGGCGAGGCAATCACCAGGATCGCCAACACGATCGCGAAGACGCCCAGGAACGGGGCAACCGGCCCGAGGCCCGAGCCCGGGTTGTAGAGGCGGCTCACGCCCTTGGCGTCGACCAGCTTGTCGCCGATCCGTAGCCGCGTCAGGAAGGTCGAGGACATGCCTGCCCGCTTGCGGTCGAGGAACTCGATCAGGTTGAAGTGAGCGCCGACGGCGACGATCAGGTCCGCCCCCTTCTCATAGGCCATCAGCATCGCAACGTCCTCGCTGGTGCCGGCGGCGGGGACGAGCGTGTGCTCCAGCCCCATCTCCAGCAGGCGGTCGCGACCCGGCGCCCGACCGTTGGGATAGGCGTGGACGATCAGCTCGGCGCCGCAGCGCAGCGCCGCGTCGCTGGCCGAGTCCATGTCACCGAGGATGACGTCGGGGGTCAGTCCGGCTTCGAGAGCACCGTCGGCACCGCCGTCGACGGCGACGACGATCGGCCGCACGTCGCGAACGTAGGCGCGCAGGGCCTTGAGGTCGCGGCGGTGGCGATCGCCGCGGACGACGATCAGCACGTGGCGGTCGCGGAAGACCGCCTTCGTCGCCGGGAACTGGACCGTCCCGGTCA
>DASTYR010000076.1:0-8769 GCA_035764795.1 Solirubrobacterales bacterium
CCCGCCGCCGTCGGCGGCCGCTGCGGCGGCCGCCGCGCTGGAGCTGTTGGCGGCTGACCCGAAGCAGGTCGAGCGGCTGGGCGCCAACGCGGATGACTTCCGCGGTGCTCTGATCGCCGAAGGCCTCGAGCCAGGGGGCGCGGGAACGCAAATCGTGCCGCTCGAGGTCGGCGATGCCGGCGCCACGATGGCGCTCTGCGAGCGGCTGCTCGAGAAGGGCGTCTTCGCCCAAGGGATCCGCCCGCCGACGGTGCCGGAGGGGTCATCGCGGCTGCGGTTCAGCGTCATGGCGACCCATTCCAAGGGGGAGCTGCGCGAGGCCGCTCGCCTCGCCGCCACGGCGGCGAGCGAGCTCGGTCTCATCGGCGCCGCGCCGCCGACCACGCTCGCTGCCTGAGCACCGTGGACGTAGACGGCGTCTTCGTCACCGGCAGCGGCACCGAGGTCGGCAAGACCGTGGTCGCCGCGGTCGTGGCCCGCACGCTCGCCGCCGCGGGTCGGCGGGTGGCGGCGTTCAAGCCCGCCGTCACCGGGCTCGACGACCTCCCCGCCGACGGGCCTGAAACGTCCGATATATGGACGGAATCGGCCCATCGGCCGGATCACGACGTGCTGCGCATGGCGGCGGGATCGGAGCAGCGCGACGAGGAGATCGCTCCCTACCGCTACGGGCCGCCGATGTCTCCCCACCTCGCCGCCGAGCTGGCCGGCGAGGCGGTCGAGCGCGAGCGTCTCCTCAGCGCGGCGGCAGCCGCGGGCTCGGGTGCCGACTTCCTTGTCTGCGAGGGGGTCGGCGGCCTGCTTGTGCCGCTCTCGACATCGCCGCGCTACCTGGTGCGCGACCTGGCGGTTGACTTGGCCCTGCCGCTCGTCGTCGCGGCCTCACCCGGCCTCGGCACGATCAACCACACGCTGCTGACGCTGGAGGCGGCCCGCGCCGCCGGGTTGAGCGTCGCCACCGTCGTCCTCACCCCTTGGCCAGAGCACCCCGGCGCGATCGAAGAATCGAACCGGGAGACGATCGCGGCGCTCGGTGAGGTCAGGGTCGAGACGCTGCCTTGGCTTGCTCTGGACCGTCCGGAGTCATGGCCAGAGCTGCCTCTGCCTGCGCTGGGCTGATCTGGTGCCCCCGAGCACGGATCGCGACTACCCCAACCGCCGCTCCCAGCAGCGCCACCCCGGCCGAGACGAGCATCGCGTCGCCGAGTGCATCGACGAAGTCCGCCGGCGTCGCCGTGGCCGCATCGCCCACCGAAGCCTGGAAGATCGCGCCGGTGACGGCGACGCCGAGGCTGCCGCCGATCATGCGGAACATCGAGAGGACGCCCGAGGCGACGCCGGCCTTCTCGATCGCGACCGCGTTCATCGCGGCGCTCGTCATCGGCGACATCGTCATCGCGATGCCGATCCCGAGCAGCATGAAGCCGGGCAGGAGGTCGAGATAGGTGGAGTCGACCGCGAGGCCGCTGAAGCTCCACAGGGAGGCGGCGACGATGGTCAGACCGCCGGCGACCAGCCAGCGCGCCCCGAAGCGATCGGAGAGGCGGCCGGCGACCGGCGCGACGCCGACGATCATCAGCGTCGAGGGCAGGAACCGCACGCCTGCCTCGAGTGGCGAGTAGCGGAGGATGTTCTGCATGTAGAGGGCGAGGAAGAAGAAGACGCCCAGCATCGCGAAGGAGACGATCAGGGCGACCACGACCGCGCCGACGAAGTTGCGATCGGCGAAGAAGTGGAATTCGACCATCGGCACCTCGACCCGCTGCTCGATCGCGACGAAAGCCGCCAGGCCGAGCACGGCCCCACCCAGCAGGGCGACGATCTCGGGCGAGCCCCAGCCCCAGGCGTTCCCCTCGACCAAGGCCAGCACCAGCGCGGTCAAGGCAGCGGTGAGCACCGCGACGCCGGCGTAGTCGACCTCGCGACCGACCGAGGTGTCGCGCGACTCGCGCACCGCGAAGAGCGAAGCGGCAATCGCGCCGACAGCCACCGGGATGTTGAGGTAGAAGATCGCGCGCCAGCTGACGTGCTCGGTGAGGAAGCCGCCGAGGACCGGTCCGACGGCCAGCGCCAACGCCGAGACGCCCGCCCAGGTGCCCATCGCCTTGCCGCGCTCCTGCGGCGGAAAGGCGTCGGTGACGATCGAGAGCGTCGCCGGCATCATCAGCGCCGCCCCCACTCCTTGGGCGACACGGCTGACGACGAGGAAGGTCGTGTCGGGCGCGAGTCCGGCCGTCGCCGAGGAGACGGCGAAGACGACGACGCCGGCCATGAAGGTGAGGCGCCGGCCGAAGATGTCGCCGAGCCGCCCGCCGGTCGCCAGCAGCACGGCGAAAGAGAGCGTGTAGCCGTTGACGGTCCACTCGAGCGCCGAGAGCGAGGCGCCCAGATCGCGCTGGATCGACGGCAACGCGACGTTCACGACGGTGTTGTCGAGCATGATCATGAACAGCGCGAAGCACATCGCGCCGAGCGTCCACCACTTGCGGTTGTCGTCGGTGATCAGGTGGCGGTAGCGCGTCATCGAGGGGTCGGCCCATCGTCGCAGGCCGCCACCGCCACCCGCCCGTGATTTAGGTCACAGGAGACCGGTCAGGCGATCAGAGCGCCGGGTGGTCCTCGCCGCGGTATGGCCCCGGCTTCGGCCGTGGCGCGCCACCCGGAAAGGCGAGCCGCAGGATCGTCCGCTGCACCATCCCCAGCTGCTGGCCGAACGGCCCGCTGTTGTAGGGGAGGCCGTAGCGCTCGCAGATCTGCTTCACCTGGGGGGCGATCTCCGCGTAGCGGGTGCTCGGCATGTCCGGGAAGAGGTGGTGCTCGACCTGGTAGCCGAGGTTGCCGCTGGCGACGTGGAACATCGGGCTGCCCTCGATGTTGGCCGCGCCGCAGAGCTGGCGCACGTACCAGCCGCCGCGGCTCTCGTTCTCGACCTCCTCGGGGCTGAAGGTGTAGGTCTGGTCGGGGAAGTGACCGCAGAAGATGATCGCGTAGGCCCAGACGTTGCGGACGATGTTCGCCGTCGCGTTGGCCTTTGCGGCGGACTTGTAGGAGTCGAGGCCGCCCTCGACCGCCTTCCTCAGAACGCCGGCCAAGCCGCCGCGGCGGCGCCTCTGCCAGGGCTTGCGGCGTTCCGCGCCGACCAGCTCCTTGCGCCCTTCCAGGCCGGCGTCGAGCGCCGCCATCGCCAGCCCGCTGAGCAGCGGCCAGGCGATGTAGTCCTTGACGATCTGGCTCTTCGCCTTTTCGCGGATGCCCGCAAGCTCGCGCTTGATCTGCGCCTTGGACTTGTGGCCCTTGCGGATCGCCTCGAAGTCGAGGTCGTGGAGGGCCACCCCCCACTCGAAGAACGCGGCCAGCACCAGGTTGTAGAGGGGCTGGAAGAGGTAGACCGGATGCCACTTCTGCTGCGGGTCGATCCGCATGATCTCGTAGCCGAGGTCCTTGTCCTTACCGAGGATGTTGGTGAAGGTGTGGTGCACGTAGTTGTGCGAGTGCTTCCAGGCCTCGGCGGTGGAGGCCGTGTCCCAGTCCCAGGTCGAGGAGTTGATCTGGGGGTCGTTCATCCAGTCCCACTGCCCGTGCAGGACGTTGTGGCCGATCTCCATGTTCTCGAGGATCTTGGCCGCCGATAGAGCCGCCGTGCCGGCAACCTGAGCTGGCCGGTAGCGGGCGCCGAGCAGCAGCACGCGGCCGATCACCGCGAGGCGGCGCTGCATCGCGATCATGCTCTCGATGTAGCGGCGGTCGCGGTCGCCGAGCTCGGCGTGAACGCGGTCGCGGATTGCGTCGAACTCGCGGGCGAGCTCGTCGAGCTGCTCGGCCGACAGGTGGGCGAGCGGGCTCTGGACCTCTGGGGCCGGAGCCTCTTGGGTCATCGTTGCGTTCATCGTCTCCCTTTCGTTTTCAAAGCGCGATCTCGATCGGTCCTTCGGGGGCGTTGACGCAGGTGCGGATCATCTCGCCCTCGCTGCCGTGGACCTTGCCGGTGCGCAGGTCGCGCACCTTGCCGTTGCAGAGCTTTCCGACGCAGGTGTGACAGATCCCCATCCGGCATCCGTACGGCAGGGTCGCCCCGGCCTCCTCGCCACCGACCAGGATCGGCGTGCCGCTGTCGCAGCCCGCCTCCACACCGCTCTTCAGGAACCGGACGACCCCACCCTCGCCCCCGGCGGGCTCGCCGCCGATCACCGGCTGGAAGCGCTCCAGGTGAAGCAGCTCGCGATCGCCCTCGCTCTCCCAGCGGGCGCACATCGCGTCAAGCATCGGCGCCGGCCCCGAGAGGAAGGCGTGGCGCTGGCGCCAGTCGGGGCAGAGCCGGTCGAGGTCGGCCGGCGCGACCCTGCCGTCGCGGCCGGTGATCTGGAGGTGGAGCCGGTAGCCCGGGTGAGCGACGTCGATCTCGCGCAGCAGCTCGGCGAAGATGACGCCCTCCTCGTCGCGGGCGGAGTGGAGGTGGACGACGTCGTCGACCGCATCGTCGCGATGCAGGCTGCGCAGCATGCTCATGATCGGCGTGATGCCGCTGCCGGCGCTGATGAAGAGGACCTTCTCCGGCGGCGGGTCGGGCAGCACGAAGGTCCCTTCGACGCCGCCGAGGCGGACGACGTCTCCCGGGCGCGCCCGGTGGACCAGGTAGGGCGAGACCTTGCCGGTGTCGACCAGCTTCGGCGTGATGCTGATGCAGCCGTCAGGTCGCTCCGGCTCGGAGGTGAGCGAGTAGGCGCGCCAGTGGTGGACGCCGTCGACGATGACCCCGATTCGCAGGTACTGGCCGGGGCGGTGGCCGGTCCACTCGAAGCCGGGCCGGATCAGCACCGTGACCGCGTCGCGCGTCTCGCGATCGATCCGCTCGATGCGGCCGCGCAGCTCACGCGTCGACCAGAGTGGGTTGATCAGTTCGAGGTAGTCGTCCGGCAGCAGCGGCGTGAAGAGCGAGCGGACGGCGTGCAGGGCTTTCCGCCTGACCGGGTGTACCTGGGGAGTAGCTCCACGCTCGGCCATTCAGCGATGTTTGCAGATATTGATGTAAAGGTCTGTGCGAGGGCGCACGTTGCAGGAGCGCTACCCCCGCCGCCGCGTCGCCAACCGCCGCCTCGGCGCCGACCTTGCCGCCGGGGCGCGGGCTAGGGTCGAGCGCGGATGCCGGCGGACCCCGTTCAGCTCGACCGCGACCATCTCTGGCACCCGTTCACCCAGCAGCAGGGCTGGGTCGAGGAAGAGCCGCTGATGATCGAGGCGGCCGAGGGAACGCAGCTGGTCGACAGCGAGGGACGGCGCTACATCGACGGGGTCTCGTCGCTCTGGTGCAACGTCCACGGCCATCGCCACGCCGGGATCGACGCAGCGCTGACCGAGCAGCTCGGCCGGGTGGCGCACTCGACGATGCTCGGCCTCTCACACCCCGGCGCCGCCGAGCTGGCCGGGCGCCTGGTCGAGCTGGCGCCGCCCGGGCTCACCCGGGTCTTCTACTCCGAGTCCGGCTCGACGGCCACCGAGATCGCCCTGAAGATGGCCTTCCAGTACCAGCAGCAGCGCGGCGGCCAGCACGCTCGCCGCACCTCTTTCGTCCACCTTCGCGACTCCTACCACGGCGACACGATCGGCTCCGTCGCGGTCGGGGGCATCGAGCTCTTCCACTCGACCTATCGACCGCTTCTCTTCGATGCGCACGCTGTCGAGCCCGGCGACGCGGCGGACCTGGAGCGGGTCCTGGCCGCGCAGGAAGAGGGGGTCGCCGCGGTGATCGTCGAGCCGCTGGTCCAAGGGGCAGCCGGGATGCTCGTCCACCCCACTGGTTATCTGCGAGCGGTCCGCGAGCTGTGCGATCGCTTCGGCGTGCTGCTGATCTGCGACGAGGTCGCGACCGGCTTCGGCCGCACCGGGACGATGTTCGCCTGCGAGCAGGAGGGCGTCGCGCCGGACCTGCTCTGCCTCGCCAAGGGCCTGACCGGCGGCTACCTGCCCTTGGCGGCGACGCTGGCGACCGAGCGGATATACGAGGGCTTCCTCGGCGCCCCGAGCGAGGGACGGACCTTCTTCCACGGCCACACCTACACCGGCAACCCGCTCGCCTGCGCGGCGGCGCTGGCCAGCCTCGACGCCTTCGAGGAGGAGCACACCCTGCTGCGGCTGCAGCCGAAGATCCACCTCCTCGACCGCCTGCTCGGTGACGTCGAGCGGATGCCTGAGGTTCGCGAGGTACGCCACAGGGGCTTCATGGTCGGCATCGACCTCGGCGAGCACGACCCCGAACTGAGGCTCGGCCACCGTGTGACCATGGAGGCGCGCGAACGCGGCGCCGTAATCCGACCGCTCGGCGATGTCGTCGTGCTGATGCCCCCGCTGTCGATCTCCGAGGCCGAGCTGCGGCGGCTGGTCGCGATCACGGCCGAGTCGATCGAGGCGGCGGTCGCCGGCGCCCATCCGTCGGCAGGCGCGGTGGGCGAGCTTTCCCACGCCGCCTGACAGATCTGTGACGGATCGCGGCTCCGTCCGTAGTAGGGACGTGAGCCAGGCGCTTGCCACCAAGCCGGACGCTGGACCTGACACGAGCTTCTCTTTCGACGAGCTATACCGGCAGAACCGCGACGACGTCTACGCCTACGCGGCAGGGCTGCTTCGCGATCGCTCGGCCGCCGAGGAGGTTGTTTCGACCGCCTTCGAGCGCGCCTACCGCAAGCGTGGCCGCTTCAACCCGGACCGCGGCAGCGCTCGAGCCTGGCTGTTCGGAGTCGTCCGCAACGCTGCCCTCGACGAGCTGCGACGGCGTCGTAGGCACGCACCGCTGAGCGACGAGCTCCACGATGTCACCGCCCACACCGGCGGCGACGGCGTCGAGCGAACCGAGCTGCGGCTCGCGTTGCGCGACGCGCTGGAAGCCCTGCCATCACGGGACCGCGAGCTGGTCGCGCTGAAGTTCTTCGCCGGTCTCTCCAACGCCGAGATCGCCCGCGTCCTGGGGATCAGCGAGTCGAACGCCGGCACCAAGCTGCACCGAGTCGTCACCAAGCTGAGGGAGGCATGCGATGGAGCCGCGTAGGGAAGACACCGACCTCGTCGTCGAGCTGCGGGCGCTGCGACCGCAGCCGCGGCCGGAGTTCGTCGCCGAGCTGGATGCCCGTGCCGCCGCTGGCTTCCCGAGCGAGGGCGGGGACGAGCGGGCCCTGCTTCGCCGCTTGACGGAGAGGCTTCCGCGCGTTCCGCGCCGGCGCGTCCCCGCTCTTGCCGGGGCCCTCGCCGTCGCGACGATCGCCATTGCCACGGCAGTGGTCGCGCTCTCCGAAGACTCCACGATCGCGCCATCGGCGCGAAACGTCGCCGCGACGCCGCAGCGCCTGGAGCGGACCGCCGGGCGCCCGCTCCGCGCATTCTCCGGAAGAGCGGACACCAGCCTCCAACGTGCGTTCGCTCCGCTGGACCGGGAAGTCGAGGCCTCCTCCAGCGCCACCGGGTTCCAAGACGGCGCAGGCAGCTATGGAGCCGCCAACAGCGCCTCCGGCGTCCGTGCCACCAGGCTCGGGAGCTCCGGCCCCAACGCCTTCCTGGCAGACCGCCGCGACGTCGAACGCTCGGCGCGGTTGGTACTCGCGACGGAGCCCACCGAGGTGCGCGAGGCGGCGGCGCTGGTGCTCGAGACGGTCCACGGCTTCGACGGCATCGTCCTGCGCTCCTCGATCTCCGCCGGGAACGAGGACGAAGCGAACGCCTCCTTCGCCCTGCTGATCCCGAGCGGCAAGCTCGGCGACGCCCTGGCCGCCTTCTCCGAGATCGCCGCGGTGCGCTCGCGCCGCGAGTCGACCGGGGACGTCACCGGCCGTGCCACCGGGCTCGAGGAACGGCTGCGCGACAGCCGGGCCAGAATCGCAAGCCTGCTCGCCGAGCTGGCGGGTGCCGACACGGAGACCGCGCGAAACGCCGTCGAAGCGCAGCTCCGCTCCGAGCGCGGACGCCTCGCCGCCATGCGCTCCGCGCTTCAAAACCTCGAGCGCCGCGTCAACCTCTCGCGCGTCTCGCTGCGGATCGAAAGCGGCTCCCCCGGCACCGCCGACGACGGTAGCTGGGGCGTCTCGGACGCCCTCGACGACGCCGGCCGGGTCCTCGCCATAGCCGCCGGTGTCACCCTGATCGGCCTCGCCGTCCTCGCGCCGCTGGCCCTGCTCGCCAGCCTCGCCTGGTTCGTCGGGCGAGCCCTGGCGCGACGCCGCCGCGAGGGCGTCCTCGACTGAGCCCCCCTTTTACGGCCCAGCGCTCGGTTACGCAGCGGTGCGAACCGCCACCTCGAGCGTCACCACACGGTCCGGCGCTGCTATCGCCGCTCGCGCAGCCGCGATCAGCGCCTCAGCATCCAAACCAAATCGATCAGCCGCGGCTCGAAGCGGCTCCTCCACGCCGAGATCCGGATAGAGAAGCTCGACATTGACCGGTCTTCCCTCCATGAACGAGACGTTGACCCGGTTGCCAACACCCTCAGAGCCCTCCCAATGGGGGGTATCCACCAAGTCGATCGAAAGGGCCAGCGCTCGGGGTGGGCGACGATCTCTCGACGCTCCTCGCGAAGAACTTCTCGCTGCGCATCCGGTTCTTCGCGTGGCGGCTGCAGCGCACACGCCTCCAAGTGCTCGGCGCCTGACTCTCTCCCCCATTAGGGTCGATTCATGAGCGAGCGGGTGAGAGGAGAGGCGGAGCAGCCGAACTTCGGTGCGCCGTCCGAGCCACGACCGGCGGCGTCTGTCGTGCTGCTACGGCGCGGTGGAAAGCACAAGGACCGGG
>DASTYR010000077.1:0-2347 GCA_035764795.1 Solirubrobacterales bacterium
TGCGTCCCTTGACGCCGTACCCGCAAACGATCGTGTGGTCCTTCAAGCGTCTCCTCCAGCGGGCAAGTCGAAAGGCCTCGCGGCTTCGTTCGGCCAGTATCTCCAGGGTGGTCCCGACGAGCAGTATGAGGAAGAGCACGCGCGCCGGGGTGACGACCACCGTCGTCACCAGCCGCGCCTCGTCGGTAACCGGGCGGATGTCCCCGTAGCCGGTGGTCGTGATCGAGACCGTCGAGTAGTAGAAGGCGTCGAGGACGCTCATCACTTCGTCGTCGGGGTCGACATAGCCGTCGCGCCCGGCGTAGGAGACTCCTGCGACTAGGGCGATCAGGGCGAGGGCGACCGCCAGCCGGCTGAGGATTTTGCGGAGGGGACTCGCGTCGCCGCCGGGGAGCTCGATCGGAAGCGAGCTACGTGCCTTGCCGTCCCTCATTCGGTCACGAATCAGGCGGTGGAGGTCTGCGAGCCTGCGGCCAGCTGACCGCAGGCGGCGTCGATGTCGCGGCCACGGGTGAGGCGCACGGTCGCGGCGAGGCGATGCTCGGCGAGGATCGCGCGGAAGCGCTCGATGCGCTCGGGCGAGGAGCCGTTGTAGGCGCCGGTCGGGTTGTAGGGGATGAGGTTGACCTTGTAGGCGCGCGGGTCAAGCAGCTCCGCCAGTTCCCAAGCGTGCTCGGGCAGGTCGTTGACCCCGTCCAACATCACGTACTCGACGAAGACCTTGCGGCGGCGGCGAGCCCGGTATCGCTCGCATGCGGCAAGGACCTCGCTCAGCGGATAGCGGTCGTTGACCGGCATCAGCTGCGAACGCAAGCCGTCGTTGGGGGCGTGCAGCGAGAGGGCGAGAGCAACCGGCATCTCGCACTCGGCGAGGCGGTCGATGCCCGGCACCCAGCCGACCGTCGAGATCGCGGTGCGGCGGTGGGAGACGCCGATGTCGGGAAGGCGTTCGCAGGCCGCCAGGACCGCGTCGACGTTCATCGTCGGCTCCCCCATCCCCATGAAGACGACGTGGTCGACCGGCTCGAGGCGGCGGAAGTGGAGGACCTGGTCGAGGATCTCGTCGGCGCTGAGGTTGCGGCCGAAGCGCATCTGACCGGTCGCGCAGAAGGTGCAGGTGAGCGAACAGCCCGACTGGGAGGAGACGCAGACCGAGCGCCGGCCGTCGCGGTAGCGCATCAGTACCGCCTCCAGCGGCCGCCCGTCGGCGGTCTCGAAGAGCGCCTTGACGGTGCCGTCGTCGGACTTGGCCTCGGTCCGCAAGGAGAGCGTCGAGAGCGGCAGCTCGGCGGCGAGCCGCTCGCGCAGCGCCGCGGGCAGATTCGTCATCTCCTCGTAGTCGCCCGCTCCTCGCGCCAGCCACTCCCACACCTGTGCGGCGCGGTAGGGCGGCTCACCGGCGACGGCGAGGATCTCTGCGAGACGAGCGCGGTCCACCGCCCGAGCGTAGCGGGACGTGCCGAACCAACCCCAGGTCCGGCACGTTAGGTCAGGGGGCGGGTGGCTGCTGCTCGGGCGCGCTGCGCGGCTGCTCGGCCGACTCCGTCCCCTGCCCCGGCAGCGGCGGCGGCATCTGGTCAGCCTGCGGCGGTAGCTCCTGACCCGGCAGCGCCTCGGCCTCCTGGCGCCAGACGTCGTTGAGCGCTACCTGCATGTAGGCCCAGAGTGCAGGGGCGAGGAGGAAGTAGAGGACGAGCGCGATCCAGCCGTTGACCGGCTCCTGACCGGCCAGGCGGGAGGCACCTTGGATGCGCTTGGTGCCGCGCCAGTAGCTGACCAGCGCCGGGATGACGATGAGGCCGCCGGGAAAGAGCGCGAGAACGGAGCTGGTCGGGCTCTGGCCGAGGTCGTAACCCTTGGCCTGGCCGTAGTCGCGTAGCTCGCGGTTGATCCGGTACCACCAGACGAGGTGGTAGATGCCCAGCGTGATGATCGGAAGCAGGGCCACCGCCCACGGGCTGCGGATCTTGACCTCGTCCTGCGTGCCGCGGATGTTCATTTCGTAGGCCATGCAACCTCCGTTCTCGGTGGACCGGGCCTGCCGACCCTAGCCCAAGGACCGGCCGCCGTCCAACACCTCCGCCGCTGCCCGTTCGCCGGCCTGCAGCGCGCCCTCCATGTAGCCGCTCCAAACCGTCGCCGTCTCAGTCCCGGCCCAGTGCAACGGCCCGACCGGCTCGCGCAGGGCGAGACCGCAGGCGGTCCAGCCACCGGGACCGAAATTGGACGTCGGGCCGCCCAGCGACCACGGCTCGGCCGACCAATCCTGTTCGACGTAGTCGAGCGGCTCTTGCGCCCGCGGACCGAAGAGCCGCGTGAAGCAGGCGAGCACCGCGGCGCGGCGCTC
>DASTYR010000078.1:0-9848 GCA_035764795.1 Solirubrobacterales bacterium
CCTCGACCAGCACCTGGTTAATCGGGCTGGCCGCAAGCCCCTCGGAGACGACCTGGCGCAGCTCGGCCTCGCTTCGCCCCACCCCACCACCCTAGCCACCGAGGGTGAAGGCCGGCCGCACGATCGCCGGCAGCGCGATTCGGCCGTCGGCCAGGGCCGCATCGACCTCGCCGAGGCTCCCCACAGTCAGCGACCACGGGATGCGCAAGCCCGCCTCGTTCATCGTGCGGCGAAACTCCTCGCGGTCCTCGGCACGGCGGATCGCGGCGTGGTCGGCGCCGATCAGCTCGACCCCGAAGCGCTCCAGGGTCCCGTCCTCGTAGAGCGCCATCGCGACGTTCAGCGCCGTCTGCCCGCCCAGGGTCGGCAGCAGCGCGTCGGGGCGCTCCTTCTCGATGATCCGCGCCACCGGCCCGGGCAGCAGCGGCTCCACGTAGGTCGCCGTGGCGAACTCGGGGTCGGTCATGATCGTCGCCGGGTTGGAGTTGACGAGGACGACCTCGTAGCCCTCCTCGAGCAGGACCTTGCAGGCCTGCACGCCGGAGTAGTCGAACTCGGCCGCCTGGCCGATCACGATCGGGCCGGAGCCGACCAGCAGGATCTTCTCGATGTCGGTTCGCTTAGGCATGCACCAGGGCAAGGAAGTCGTCGAAGAGGTGGCGAGCGTCGTGCGGCCCGGGCCCCGCCTCCGGGTGGTACTGGACGGTCGCCGCGCTGACGTCCCGCAGGACGAGGCCCTCGACCGTGCGGTCGTAGAGGTTGAGGTGGGACAGCTCGGCAACCCCGAAGTCGGTCTCCCAACGAACCGGTTCGTCGGCTTCGATCGTCGGCTCACCGGCCGGGCCTCGAACCGCGAAGCCATGGTTCTGCGACGTGATGTCGATGCGCCCGCTCGCCAGGTCCTTGACCGGGTGGTTGGCGCCGCGGTGGCCGAAGGGCAGCTTGTAGGTCTCGAGGCCGACGGCGCGGCAGAGCAGCTGGTGGCCGAGGCAGATGCCGAACACCGGCTTGACGCCGACCAGATCGCGGACGGTCGCGACGACGTGGTCGAGGGCGCCGGGATCGCCGGGGCCGTTGGCCAGGAAGACGACATCGGGGTCCTCGGCCAGCACCTGCTCCGACGAGACGCTGCAGGGAAGCAGGGTCAGCTGGCAGCCGCGCTCGCGCAGCTGCCGCACGATGCTGAGCTTGACGCCGGTGTCGATGCCGACGACGTGCGGGCCGTCGCCCTCGAAGCGGACCGGCTCGGGCGGCGTCACGGTCCGGGCCAGGTCGGCGCCGGCCATCGAAGGCTCGGCGGCGATCCGCTCGCGCGCCTCGGCCTCCGGCGTTGCGGCGGCGAAGATGCCGCCTCGCATCGCGCCACGATCGCGGATGTGGCGGACCAGAGCGCGGGTGTCGACGCCGCCGATGCCGGGCACCCCGCAGTCGCCGAGCCAGTCGAGCCAGCCGCCCTCCGCCGTGGCGACGTCCTCGCGGTTCTTGGGGTCACGCATGACGACGCCGCGTGCGTGGACGCGATCGGACTCCATCGCGTCGCCCGAGACGCCGTAGTTGCCGATCAGCGGATAGGTGAAGACGATGATCTGACCGGCGTAGGAGGGATCGGTGACCGACTCCTGGTAACCGGTCATCGCGGTGTTGAAGACGACCTCCCCAGTCACCGTCTCCGGGTGACCGCAGAGATCGCCGTCGAAGCGGGTGCCGTCCTCGAGCAGGAGGTACGCGTCGGCGGCGCTCACGCTGCCACTCCCAGCGAAAAGGACCGCAACCGGTAGGCGACCTGACCGCCGGCGAGCGTCATCAGCACCCGACCGGTCAGCTGCTCGCCCGCGCACCAGGAGTTGTCGGAGCGGCTCTCGTATCCCTCCTCGCCCACTGTCCAGGTCGCGCCGAGGTCACAGAGGGCGATGTTCGCCTCGCTGCCGAGCGCCAGCGAGGGACGCTCCAACCCGAACGGCTCGGCGCCACCGGCCAACCGCTCGACCACGAGCGCCAGATCGAGCGTGCCCGCGAGGACGAGGTGGGTGTGAAGCGCCGCGAAGGCGGTCTCCAGGCCGGTCACACCCATCGCCGCCTGCTCGAAAGGAACTTCCTTCTCCTCGGCGGCGTGTGGCGCGTGGTCGGTGGCGATGCACTCGATCGTGCCGTCGCGAAGGCCCTCGAGGAGCGCCTGGCGATCCGCCTCGGCGCGCAGCGGCGGGTTCATCTTGAAGCGGCCCGGGTCGAGGCTGCGAACCTCCTCGTCGGTGAGGCAGAGGTGGTGCGGGCTTGCCTCGCAGCTGATCCGCACGCCGGCGGCCTTCGCGGCTCGGACCGCATCGACCGACTCCGCTGCGGAGAGGTGCTGGACGTGGATGCGAGCGTCCTCGTAGCCCGCCAGGGCAGAGTCGCGGGCGATCATCGTCGACTCCGAGACCGAAGGAATCCCGGTGAGGCCGAGTGCCGCGGACACCGGGCCCTCGTGCATGACGCCATCGCCCGACAGCTCGGGATCCTCCTCGTGCAGAGCGATCGTGCCGCCGCAGAGGCGCTGGTACTGCAGGGCTCGACGCAGAACACGGGAGCTGCGCACCGGCAGACCATCGTCGCTGAAGCCGACCGCGCCCGCGTCGCGCAGGGCGGCCATCTCGCTCAGCTCCGCTCCCTCCATGGCGCGCGTAACCGTGGCAAGGAAGCCGACGGGCACGGAGGCCTGCTCGCGAGCCGCCTCGCGCAGCGCCTCGACGTCGGCGGGGGTCGAGACAGGCGGGTCGGTGTTGGCCAACGCGAGGACGCCGCAGAAACCACCGGCCGCGGCTGCTCGCGTACCCGTCTCGATGTCCTCCTTGTGCTCCTGACCGGGGGTGCGCAAGTGGACGTGGGGATCGAAGAAGCCCGGGAAGGCGTGCAGACCCGCCGCGTCGATCTCCTCGGCGTCGGCGAGGTCGGCGGCGCCCGGCGCGGCCAGCTCGGCGATCTGGCCGTCGCGGACGACGACGTCGTAGGTACCGTCGATGCCGGCGGCAGGGTCGAGCACCGCGGCCTCGCGCAGGACCATGTCCGCGCTCTTGCCGGAGCGCATGTCGAGCGCCGTTGCGAGGCTCACGCGGGTTGCCCCAAAGGAGTCGGTTCGGGTGGAGCGCTTTCCCCCTCGACCGGCGCCGGTCGCTCACGCGCCGCCAGCAGCTCGTAGAGGATGGCCATTCGCACGACGAGCCCGGAGGCGACCTGCTCGGCGATCAGCGACTGCGGCGAATCGACCGCCTCGCCGGAGAGCTCGACGCCGCGGTTGACCGGGCCGGGGTGCATGAGGAGCTGGCGCGGGCCGAGCCGGCGGGTATCGATCTGGTAGCGCGTCGCGTACTCGCGCAGCGAGGGCAGGAAGGTCTCCCCCATCCGCTCTTTCTGCAACCGCAGCGCGTAGACGACATCGGCCTCCGCGAGTCGATCCAGCGAGTGCTCGACCTCGCAGCCAAGTGCCTCGACGCCGCGCGGAATCAGGGTCGGCGGTCCGCAGACGGTGACCTTGGCCCCCATCGCGCCGAACGCGACCAGGTTGGAGCGGGCGACGCGACTGTGGAGAACGTCGCCGACGATCCAGATCCGCCTGCCCTCAAGCGAGCCGAGCCGGCGGCGCAAGGTGAAGAGGTCTAGCAACGCCTGGCTCGGGTGCTCGTGCTTGCCGTCGCCGGCGTTGATGACGGCGGCCTCCGACCACCCGGCGACCATCTGCGCCGCCCCGGCGTAGGGGTGGCGGATCACGATCGCAGCCGGGTCGTAAGCGGAGAGGGTGGCGACGGTGTCCTTGAGCGACTCGCCCTTGTCGACCGAGGAGCCGCTCGCCTTGACCGAGACCAGATCGGCCGAGAGTCGCTTGGCCGCCAGCTCGAAGGAGGACGAAGTGCGCGTGCTCGCCTCGTAGAAGAGGCTGACGACGGTGCGGCCGCGCAGGGTCGGCACCTTCTTGATGTCACGGCGGCCAACCTCGGCGAAGCTCTCGGCGCGATCGAGGATCGCCTCGATCTCGGTCCGGGAGAGGTCCTCGATCGCCAGCAGGTGCCTCATGCAAGCGCCTCCACTGCCTGCGGCTCGGAGATCGTCACCTCGTCGACGTCGTCGATCTCCTCCAGCCGAACGTTGACCCGCTCGCCGCGGGCGGTCGGCAGGTTCTTGCCGACGTAGTCGGGTCGAATCGGCAGCTCGCGGTGGCCGCGGTCGCAGAGAACCGCGAGCTGGACCCGCTGCGGGCGGCCGTAGTCGAAGAGGGCGTCGATCGCGGCGCGGACGGTGCGGCCGGTGAAGAGGACGTCGTCGACGAGGACGACGGTGCGATCGGTGAGGTCGAAGTCAACGTGCGAGGAGTGAACGACCGGCTGCGGAGTGGGAGCCTTGGCGCCGACGTCGTCGCGGTAGAAGGAGATGTCGAGGTCGCCGATCGGCAACTCGCTCTCGCTCATCTCGCCGAGCAGCGTATGGAGCCGCCGGGCGAGCACCGCGCCGCGGGTGTGGATGCCGACGATCGCCAGTCCGTCCGGGAGGGGGTTCTTCTCGGCGATCTCGTGGGCGATCCGCTGCAGCGTCCGCCTCAGGTCGTCGCGCTCGAGCACGACCTTCTCGCTCACTCAGTTGCTCCTTCCTGGCCTCTCTGGACCTGGTTAAAGGACGGCGTCAGCGTAGCAGCGCCCCGCGGCGGAAGCCACTGCTCATCGCTTGGTCTTTCCTGCATAATCGCTCGATCTTGGCTACTCGCTTGCCCAGCCGATCGGTCTGGTTTATGGCCTCCACCGCGACGGCTTTCGTCGTCGTAGCGGGCTTTGCCGCATGCGGTGAGGGCGAGGAGGGCGGAGCGGCGACCTCGGCCCCTAAGCCCACCATGGAGCGCCCGGACGGTGAATACGAGGAGGTCCTGTTCGACCTCCGCGATGCCGCCGCAGCGGGAAAGATCTACGACGCCTACGGATTCGCCCAATACATGCCGACAGGACAACGGGCCGCGATCGACGCCTTCTGCTTTGTCAACGAGCGATTGCTCGATTCAGGACAGGTCGAACGCTTCGCCGAGCCTGGAAATGCCGCTCGACTGATCGATGCCCAGGCGCGCCTGGAATTCGACCACGGCGCACCGGGAGGCATCAGCGCCAAGGAGATGGTGACCGCCCGCCGGGCGATTCGCAAGCTGCGTTCGATCGTCGACCTCGAAGCGATCGACGAGGAACTCTCGCGCGGCTACGTGAGCGGCTGCTACAACCGCCGCTCTTAGGCGGGGTCACCCCGTTCGCGCGCCCCGTTGACGACGAGCTTTGGCTCCCCCCGCTCGGGAAATGGGATCTCGACCAGGTCGAAGTCGCGCGGGGCGACCGCGGCGGGGAAGACGTCGCGCGCCTCCTCGACCACCTTGCCGACGTGGTAGCGCGAGGAGACATGGACCATTGCCAGCATCGTCACGTCGGCCTCCCGAGCGACAGCGGCGGCCTGGCCAACGGTCGAGTGACCGGTGTCGGCGGCGCGCTGGGCCTCCTCCTCGGCGAAGCTGGCGTCGTGGACGAGCAGCTCGGCGCCGCGCGCCGCCTCCACGGTGGCGCGGCAGGGCGCGGTATCGCCGGTGATCGCCAGCTTGCGGCCCTCGCGACGCTCGCCCATCACGTCCTCGGGCCGCACCGGCCCCAGCGCCCCCGCCACGGTCTCCCCCCGCTGCAGGGCCGCGAAGGCAGGGCCTTCCTGGACGCCGAGCCGCTTTGCGACCTCGGGGTCGAAGCGCCCGGGCCGACCCTCCTCGACAAGCGCATAGCCGAGTGCTCGCACGGTGTGCTCGACCGGGAAGGCGCGCAGGTCGGCGCCGTCGAGGCCCATCGTGTCGCCGGGTTCGAGTTCGACCAGCTCGAGCTTGAAGGAGAGGCGGCCGACGACCCGGTGCAGGGTCTTGAAGAGGTCGGCAAGGCCACGCGGCCCGTAGATCGTCAACGACCGCTCGCGTTCGGTCAGGTCGTACGTTTTCAGCAGCCCCGGCAGTCCGAGGATGTGGTCGGCGTGGAAGTGCGTGAGGTAGATCTCGTCGACCTGGACCAACCCCAGCGAGCGCTGCATCTGGCGCTGCGTACCCTCGCCGCAGTCGAAGAGCAGCCGTTCGCCACCGCGCGCGACCAGCACGCTGGCGGTGTTGCGCCGTGCCGACGGCACAGCACCGCCCGTCCCGAGAAAGGCCACGCTCAAGTCCATTGGCCGCGAGCCTACGCGACAGTCGAAAGAGGATCCTGCTGCCGTGCCTCAGCTGCCAGGACCTCCCGCAGGCGCTGAAGGGACCAGCGCTCGATCTCGAAGCCGGCAGCAAGCCGGATCCCTCGGCGCTGGTTGTTGCGAGGGGGATCCAAACGCAGTCGCCCCGCAAAGCCAGCGACCGCGTCGATAGGAACCAGGTAGACGGAAGATGTAGGCGGAAAATAGACACCGAAGATGTCCGCAAGTCCGTCGTAGCGCTGTCGTCCTTGGCCGTGATCGGTCGAGCGTGAGTTAAAAACCATGCAGCCCCGCTGCGGCCAGGCCGTCTTGCATTGAACGCGAACACAGGTCGGGGCCCCGGTGTGTACGACCAGGTCGAACGGCTGGCCCTCCCCGAAGGGAATCGAAACGTCGAACCCTTGCCGCACGAGTGCTGCGAGGACCATTGCCTCGCCCGTATTGCCGCGGCCCGCGGTGTTCATTGAGGAAATCTTATGTCTGCATTCGGACAAAACATAGATCGTGCCTCCAATGAGCACTCCCCGAGCACTAAGCTGCATGGCAGGCGCCCGTAGCTCAGCTGGATAGAGCGCTGCCCTCCGGAGGCAGAGGCCGCAGGTTCGAATCCTGCCGGGCGCGTTGTGCCTGCCCAAGGAAGTCGTGGTAGCTCCGAAGCAAGTCGCCGCTGGGGAGTACTAGCTGGAGCAGCCAGAGCGGATTGGCTTCGCGATACCAGCCGGGACGATCGAGGTCGTCCTCCAGATACTCGTAGACGAAGGCGCGACCGTTTGGGCTGAGGTGGAGGTAGCGCCTGCTCCACCAGTGCTTGTAGGCGTCGAGGCGGCGTCCGTCCTCGAGCTCGACCGCGAACATCCACATGAAGTCATCGATGTGAGCGGGGGCGAAATCGAGCAAGGGCTGCCAATTGGGCTCATCCGGCGGCGGGAGCATTCGGCCCTGCCATTTTTTGCGGGAAAGTCGTTTGGGTCGCATCGGCCGAGCATCGCGGCCTCGATGTAACGGCTCAAGACCCGAGAGCGCCGTTTTGGAGAAGGCTCCGTGACAAATCGCCGCAGCCCTCCGCGGGGTCGTGTCTAATACGGCGCCGTGAGGACCGCCGTCGACACCCGACCCCCGCGCGGGGCGCTTGTCGTGATCGCGGTTGGCCTGCTTGCGACGGCGGTCGCCGCGCTGGCCTCGACCGACGAGACGGGCGGAGCCTGGGTCGAGGTCGAGTGGGCGGCGAAGGCCGCGCTGCCGGACTCGCAGCCCGCCCGGATCCCCGGAGGCGGCTCGATGCAGCTGCGTGACGCAGGGCTGCGGGCGACGGAAGGAAACATCAATGGCGAACGGGTCTTCCGCCTGGCGGCGATCCTCGAGATCGACGCCGGCGCCGCGGTCGGCCAGGCACGGATCGGCTGCACGACGAGCGGCGGTGGCGCCGAGCTGGCACGGACCGGCGACAACCGAGGGGCCTTTCCCCGCTCGACCAGCGAAGAGAGCCTCACCAAGCAGGAGGTGCCAGAGACCGTGGGCATCAAGTTCCACATCAGCGGCGGCGAATACGCGTCGCTCGAACTGGGCGACGCGTTCGAGGTCTACACGGACCTGGCCGGCGTCGTGGGCACCTGGGAGACGCACCGAACCGCCTCGATGGGATGGCAATGGGGGCTGCCCGAGGGGCGCCCCGAGAAGGCGGTGACCATCGGCTTCGCTTCCTTTTGGAGGACGACGAAGCCGCCCTCCGGCGACATCGCCTGCAGGCTGGAGAACGCTGTCGGTGCCGCCGCCGTGAGAACCGCCGGTTCGCTCGGCTAAGGCGGGCCCGCGCTAGCCCGGTGCGACGAGCAGCTCCGGCCCCTCGACCCCTTTGCCGACCTTGTTCAGCTTCGGATTCGCCGGCGCACCCGCCACGCGCTCGGCCGGCAGTGGCGCGCACATCGCGATCGCGTCCTGGGCCTCCAGGCCGGGATCTAGCCACGCCGCCTCGGCCTCGGGACTGGGCAGGATCGCGGGCATCCGATCGTGGACTCGGGCCACTACCTCGTTGGGCGTGGTGGTGACGATCGTGCAGCTGTAGAGCCAGCCGCCGTCGTAGCCGCGGTCCTCCTCCACGTCCCACTCCTTGCGGGTGCAGATACCGGCAAAGGCGAAGGGCTCGCCGCCGTCCACGGTGAAGCGCCACGGCTGGCGCGGCTGCTTCGGATCCTCTGCCACCATCCACTCGTAGAAGCCATCGGCGACGATCAGGCAGCGGTGGCGGAACTTGCCCACCAACGGCGAGTAGGCGCGGCTTGACGTCAAGTTCTCCGCTTTGGCGTTGATCATCCGGTAGCCGACCCTGAGGTCCTTGGCCCAGCGCGGAATCAGGCCCCAGCGCATCAAGCGAGCCTCGCGGTCGCCTCGACTGGCCTCCTCGGGATCGGGCGAAGAGCGCACCGTCAGCACCTCCTGGGTGGGGGCGACGTTGAAGCGCCCGAGCGCCGATTCCGCCTTCTTCAGCCGCTCCTTCGTAGGCGCGGGCGTCTCCCCCGCACCACTGCGCTCGAGCGACTTTTCCAGCTCGACCTGAAAGCGGTCGGCGATCTTCTTGGTGTCCTTGGCCGTGACCGTGAAGCGCCCGCACATGGCGCTTCAGCCTAGCCGCGCCGGCTGCGGGCTCGGCCGTGCCTCAGGGTGGGCGCGATACCACTCGAGCGTGCGCCGCAGGCCATCGGCGAGATCGACCTGTGGGCGCCAACCGGTCAGCTCACGGAGCTTCGTCGAGTCGACGAACTGACGATCGATCTCGCCGTCGGGGCTGCCGCTGCCGAGAAATTCCGGCTCGATGCCCAGGCCCGCTGCGGCGGAGATCAGCTCGACGACCTCGCGCACCGAGTGCGGCCGCTCGCCACCGGCGTTGAACGCCTCGCCGATCCCCTCGCCCCGGCCGAGCGCATCGGCGATCTGCAGGTAGGCGGTGACGGCGTCGTCGACGTGGAGAAAATCACGCTCGGGGCTGCCGTCGGAGCGGATCTGCGGCGGCCTGCCCTCGATCAGGGCGATGACCGTCTCCGGCACCAGACGGCTGAAGTTCAGATCGCCGCCGCCGTAGACGTTGGCGAAGCGAGAGACCGCCAGCGGCAAGCCGTAGGCGTTCGCGTAGCTGCGGGCGACGATGTCGGCCGCAGCCTTGCTGGCGTCATACGGGTAGGCGGCGCGCAGCGGGAAGTCCTCGCGGTAGGGCAGCTCCGGACTGGACCCGTATGCCTTGTCGGAGGAGGCGAAGACCACCCGCGCCACATCGTGGACGCGACAGGCTTCGAAGACGTGCCAGGCGCCGCGCACGTTGGTCTCGAAGGTCTCCAGCGGCGAGCGCTGGGCGACCCCGACGATCGTCTGGGCGGCGAGATGGAACACCGAGTCGCAGCCGGCGACCGCGGTCGCGACCGCGTCGGCATCGCGCAGGTCAGCCTCCGCGACCTCTACCTCGTCGGCGATCCCGAGCAGAGTGAGCGCGGAGATCCGCTCCCCGCCGACGTCGGCCTGGCGCGGCGCGGATCGATCGAGCACCCGTACCGCATCGCCACGCTCCAGCAGCGCCTTTGCGAGGTGGGAGGCAACGAAACCGTGGCCGCCGGTGACCAGGACCCGGCTCACCGCGCCGCCCC
>DASTYR010000079.1:0-2744 GCA_035764795.1 Solirubrobacterales bacterium
CTCGACAGCTGGGGATCGAGACGCAACGCCGAGCTGCGCAGGACCCGCAGGGTCGGGCCGCCGAACTGGACCGCTTCGGCCCGCTCGCCTCGCAGCACCGCCCAGGCCGCTCCGCTCGGCTTGCGCCATGGCGCCCCGCGCCGGTAAACGTGCCAGGCGCCGTTCATCCCCAGGTGGCTGTGGAGGACAAGGTCGCCGAAGCGCAGCAGCAGGTTCTTGCCGTGCGCCCCGACCCCCTCCAGCACCCGGCCGTCGAGCCGCTCGAGCCCGGCGCCACGGCCGCGCGGGCTCGGTGCCGCAACTGCGACCTCCGCGCCGCCGAGCGCCTGCTCGATACGCCTGGCGGCGCGGAGGACAGTGTCACCCTCGGCCAACTAGCGCCAACTAGCGCGTGATTGGCTGGGTTCCACCTACTTCTTGGGCGCTCTCCTGAGCGCTCGATTTCATCTCTTTGGCCTGTTCGGAGCCGGCCTCTTTGGCGGTTTCGGCCGCCTGTTCGGCCACCTGGCCCGCGACCTCTTTGCCGCGCTCGACCGCCTCATGACCGGCCTCGGCCGCCTTCTCCTTCACCTGGTCGGCGAGCGGGCCCATCTTCTCGTCCTCTACACGGGTGCTCGGCAGCATCATGCCCGCCAGGAAGCCGGCGGCGAGTCCGCCGATGGCCAAGCCGAGCGGGTTTTCCTGCGCCACGCCGGCGGCCTGCCGGGCGCCTTCTTTCATCTGTCCGCTGTCCGGCGTCGCATCGCTGATCCGGGACGTGGTTCCCATCATCTGACTTCGCAACCTCTCCTTCTTGTCGGTGAACGACTCCTTTACGCGCCCTTTGACGTCGGTCTTGTGCGCGAGCGCGTCGACGGTGTCGCCCATTTCCGACCGCGTCTGCTCTATCTCCTCGCGGATCTGGCTCGGGTCTTGGCCCATTGCACGTCCTCCTTCACGCTTTCGACGGTTTGCTCGGGGGCGGGCGGCATGCCCTCCTTCACCCTGGTGCGGCCCATCAGGCCCAGGATGGCGGCGGCTGCCCCGTACACCACCGTCACGATCAGCGCTGCCACCCAACCGTCCATCGCCTCAGAGAGGAGGAGGATCAGGAAGGCGGTCAGCGCCCCGGCGGCGAGCAGTCCGACGACGCCTGCGGCGCCGAGGATGCCGGCGCCCTTGCCGGCCTGCTTGCCTTTCTCGGTCAGCTCGGCTTTCGCCAACTCGAGCTCTTGGCGGACCAGTTCGGAGCTCTTCTCGGAGAGCTGTTTGAGCAGCTCCCCGGTCGAGCTGCCGCGCAGGTCGGCTTCCTGCCCGTTCATGACGCTCATCGCCCCGTCGCCGGACCGGTCGGGACGGGGCTCTCCGGCGGCGTGCCCAGCGGCACGGACTGCCGCCCGGTAAGCGGTTCGCCCGGTGCGGTGTAGCCGGCGGTGTCGGGCAGCGGCGCCGCAGCGGTGCCCAGCTCCCGCCTGTAGCTCTGCGACCCGATGCGGCTCTGGTAGCGGCTGCTGCTGGACGCCTTGAGGAAGCGCGCCGCCGCGATGCCGACCACGAGTCCGCCCGCGAGCACCGCGAGCGGCTGGCGCCGCGCGAAGTCCTCGACGTCGGAGAGGATTCGGTCGCCGTCGGCCTCGCTCAGGTAGGAGCCGACCTTCTCGATCCGCTCGGCGCCCTGGTCGGCCATCTTCGCCGGCGTGTCCTTGCCCTGTTTGCGCAGCTCCTCGCTGACGCTGCGCAGATCCTGCGCCGTTTCGGTGACTTTCTCGCCGGCCTGGGTGGAGCGCTGGTCGACCTGCTCGCGGACCTTGCCGCTGGCCTGGCCGGCCGCTTCCTGCGCCTTCTCCTGCGCCTGCCCGGCGACTTCCTGTGCCTTTTCGCGCACCTGCGATTCTTCCTGTCCTCCGGCGCTCATCTGGCCCGGCGGACTAGTCGCGTCAGCCATCTCTCGAACCTCCACACGTCGCTTTCCCCGGCACCGTTTGTCCCGGTATGTGTGACTGCCCGCAAAGCGAGAAGGCAAACTGCCGCGGATGACCGACTCGCCCGGCTCGATCTTCCTGCGCTTCCTCAAGTTCGGCTGCCTCGCCTGGGGCGGCCCGGCGGCGCAGATCGCGATGATCAAGCACGAGTGCGTCGACGAGGAGGAATGGGTCTCCGAGGAGACCTTTAAGCGCACGCTCGCCGTGTATCAGGTGCTGCCGGGACCGGAGGCGCACGAGCTCTGCGTCTTCTTCGGCCGCCTGCGCGGCGGCCGGTTGGGCGGCTTCCTCGCCGGGCTCGGCTTCATGCTGCCCGGCTTCCTGCTGATGCTGGGGCTGTCGGCGCTCTACGTCGAGGCCGACCTGGCCGACAACCTCGACGAGCTCTTCTACGGCCTCGCCGCGGCGGTCGGGGCGATCGTCGCGCGAGCGCTGGTCCGGCTCAGCGGCACCTTCATAAGCGACCTGACGCTGGCGGCGATCGCTGTGGCTGCGTTCGCCCTCACCCTGTTCGCGGAGGCCAACTTCGTGCTGGTCCTGCTCGGGGCGGGACTCGCCTACGAGCTCTGGAGCAACGCCCGCCACTGGGGGCCCCGCGCCAGCTCGTTCGCCTTGCCGGGACCGCTGCTGGTCGGCGTCGCTCTGGGCGCGATCGCGCTGCCGCTGGGCGCCGAGATCTTCCTCGAGGGGATGAAGGCGGGCCTGCTGACCTTTGGCGGCGCCTTCACCGTCATCCCGTTCCTGCAGGAGAGCGCCGTCGACGGCCAGGGCTGGCTGACCGAC
>DASTYR010000080.1:0-3626 GCA_035764795.1 Solirubrobacterales bacterium
GGTAGCGGAGGCCGGACTCGAAGCCTCGGGGCATGCCGTCAGGGCCGGAGGCGGAAGTCGGGGCTACCAGCCAGGCGAGAGCCGCAGCAAGACCTACGGCACCGGCGAGCCGCAACGAAGGGTCAGCACCCCGCGCGAGGGCAAGCAGCAGCCCTCCAATCGCCGCGGCGAGCAGGAGGGGCCAGAGGAACCAGAGGCCGTCGTGAAGGCCGGGGAGGAACCAGTCACTCCACACGGAGCCGTCGGCGAGATAGCCGAGGACGCTGTGGGCTTCGCGGCCGCCGAGGGCCTGGTCGGGAGCGGGCAGGGAGATCGGGCCGATGGAGTCGATCCAGGGCAACGGGTTGCCGGTGTGGACGAGATTGCGGAGATACCAGTAACCACCGCCAACTAAGGCAGCTAGGCCACCAACCCCGAGTGCTCGCCCCCTTCCGCCTTTCCCGCTGACGGCGGCGGAGCCGACGACCAGAACAGCAGCAGGTAGGAGGAAGTTGAGCTTGGTACCGGCAGCCAGCCCCGCCGCCAGGCCGACAACCGCGAGCGCACCCGTCGACAGGCGTTCCTCCTCCCTCCAGGCATTGACGGCGATCGCAACAGCAGCAAGCAGGAAGAAGATCCCGACGATGTCGTTGCGCGCCTCCCCCGCTTGATCCGCCATTGCAGGAACGCTCAACGCCACAGCGCCTAGCGCCAAGGACCAAGGTGCCACTCCATACGGCCTTCCAATGCACCAGCAAGCTAGGAGGCACCCAGCAAACCAACCGAGGTTCAGCAGCACCGACAGAAGGTCGCGATCGAACGCCTGCATGCCGATCGCGTGGAACACCTCTGAATTCGCGGGATACAGCCACGCCAGGAACTGTGGGGCGATGTAGTGCAGGTCCCACGTATCGCCACTCTGGAAGAACCCCGCCGCGAACGGCCCGTGGTACCACGTGCTGTCGAACCCGGTCATGCCAGCGGTCAGGTGGGGCTTTAGCTCAAGCGCGAACTTCACGAGCGCCGCCACCGCCAGTCCCAAGGCAAGCACGGTCAGGACGAGACCGCCCTGGCCCGCGGGTCCTGTCGCCGCAGGGGACCCACCGCCCCTTCCGGTAGCTAAAGCTTCCTCAGGGGCGGTTCCCCCTACGGCGCCACCCGCGGGAGGGAGCGATAGTCGGCACAGGGAACCGGCCACGGAAACGGCAAGGAGGTAAGGCACTGCTTCGAACACGCCAAAGGTGCCGAGCACCTCAGCGATCATGAGCAGCAGGGCAAGCGCGAAGACCGAGGTCGCGAGGTGGGCCGGGGTGCCTCTGAAGTCGGGCAGCAGGCGAGCGCGAATCGCAGAGCCGCCCAGCCAGGCGAAGCCGACGAGGAGGACGAGGTCGGCTGCGCCGAGCAGGTAGCGGCCCAGATCGAGCATCTAGCCGCGACGGACGAGGCGAAGGACCTGGTCGAGCTCTTCGACCCGGAGCAGGCGGGCGGCGGCGACGTAGGCGAGGCCGCCCAGACCGAGGGCGACGCCGAGCGACGCGATCTGACCGCCGAGACCGCGGCCAAGCGCGCTGTCGAGCGCGTCCCAGACGAGGAAAGACACGCCGGCAAGTGCCGCCGCCGCGAGCGTGATGCGCATACCCGCGTCCAGCAGCCGCCCCAGTTCGAGGCCGCCGAGGAGGTGGCGCAGGACAACCCCTTGGGCGACGACGGTGGCAGCGGTGGCGATCGCGGTCGCGGCGACGATGCCGCCGACCCCGAGGTGGTAGAGCGCCAGCGCCGCCAGTGCCGTTATCGCGAGGTTGGCTGCCGCAATAGTGGTTGGGATCCAGGGGCGCTGCAGGCTGAAGAAGGTGCGGGTGAGGAGCAGGAAGAGACCGTTGGTCGGCAGCGAGAAGGCGAACCAGAAGAGCGCCGTCGCCACCAGATCGGTGTCCTGCGGCGTGAACTCACCGCGCTCGTAGACGAGGCGGATCATCGGTTCGGAGAGGACCAGGACCGCCGCCATGGCCGGCACCAGGACGAAGAGGATCTGGCGCATCCCGTTCGCCATCGTCGCCCGCAGGCTGGCGTGGTCGCCGCGGGTGGCGAAGCGGGCGAGGGTCGGGAAGAGGACGGTGGCGATCGCGACCGAGAAGATGCCCTGGGGCAGCTGGTAGATGCGAAAGGCCTTGTCGATCGCCGCGGGCGCCTGCTCGCTGACCAGCGTCCCGAAGAGGCTGTTGACGATCAGGTTGAAGTTGATCAGGCCGAGGCTGATCGTGACCGGCAGCATCAGCACCAGGACGCGGCGCACGTCGCGGTTGCGCCAGTCGAAGCTCCAACTGAACCGGAACGGCGTGTTGCGGAGGTCGAGGACCGGGATCAGCAGCTGCACGAGGGTGCCGGCGAGGATTCCGATCGCGTAGGCGTAGATCCGGTCCCGCCCCTCGAACATCGGCGCCAGGGCGACGACGAGGACGATGATCGTCAGGTTCCAGAACAGCGGCGAGATGGCGAAGGCGCCGAAGCGGTCGTAGCTGTTGAGGACGCCGACGACGACGCCGCTGGCCCCGAGCAGGATCAGGATCGGGAACATCAGCTGCGAGAGCGCGATCGTCAGGTCGAGCAGCTCCCCCTCGAAGCCGGGCGCGACCAGCGGTATCAGCGCCGGGGCGGCAAGGACGAAAAGGGCGGTGATCGCGCCGAGGACGAGGGTGATCAGCAGCAGCAACGTCGAGGCGAGTCGGAACGCCTCGCGGTAGTTGCGCTTCTCCAGCTGCTCGGTGAAGATCGGGACGAAGGCCGGCTGCAGCGCCGCATCGGCGAACAGGGCGCGAACCAGGTTCGGCAGCTGGAAGGCGACGGTGAAGGCCGACATCGGCCCGTTGACGCCGTAGTAGCCGGCGGCGACGATCTCGCGGCCGAGCCCGGCCAGGCGCGATGCGGCCGTGGCCAGCGAGAAGAACGCGGTGGAGCGCGCCAGACGGCCGCGCTGGGCCGAATCCCGGGGCGCCTCTGAGGTCTCCACGCCTGGGGTCACTCGCTATAGTCGGCCGCCCGAGACATGGCCAACATAGCCTCACAGAAGAAGCGGATACTGCGCAGCGAGCGCGAGCGGACGGAGAACCGCCTGCTGACGAGCACCGTGAAGACCTACTTCCGGCGGCTCGAGAGCGCCGTCGCCGGCGGCGATGCCGACGCGATCGCGAGCGAGCACCGTGCGCTCGTCTCGCGGATCGACAAGGCGGTCCAGAAGGGCGCGATGCACAAGAACACCGCGGCTCGCAAGAAGTCCCGAGCCGCCCGAATCGCCGCCAGCCCCGCCAAATAGTCAGGCCGCGGCGCTGGCCATCCGCCGGAGCGCTAGCGTCAGCGCCAACTCCTCGCCGTAGTCGGCGCCTCCCCTGCACCAGACCTCGAGGTCGGCGAGTGCTCCGGTCGCCTCGCGCAGGTCGTCGACGCCGACGTGGCGGATGCGGCCGACCAGTTGCTTGGCGGCGTAGGGGTGCATGCCCAGTCCCGATTCGACCTGCTTCGGCGAGACGCCGGCCTCCAGCTGCGCCGCCGCTGCGCAAGCCTTGCGCAGGCGCGACGCGAGGCCGTATACGAGGCCGGTGACGTTCTCGCCCTGGGAGATCAACCGCTCGCCGATCCGCAGGGCCTTCGCG
>DASTYR010000081.1:0-4924 GCA_035764795.1 Solirubrobacterales bacterium
CGGCTCGGCGCTGATCTCGATCGGCGGCACCCGGGTGATCTGCACGGCATCGATCCAGGAGTCGGTGCCGAAATGGATGCAGGGTCGCGGCTGGGGCTGGGTGACCGCCGAGTACGCGATGCTGCCCGCCTCGACCGGCGAGCGCAAGGCGCGGGACATCTCGCGCGGCAAGCAGGACGGGCGCGGCGTCGAGATCCAGCGCCTGATCGGACGCTCGCTGCGCGTCGTCGTCGACTTCGAGAAGCTCGGCGAACGCAGCGTCTACGTCGACTGCGACGTGCTCGAAGCCGACGGCGGTACCCGCTGCGCGGCGATCACCGGCGGCTTCGTCGCCCTCCGCCAGGCCTTCCAGAAGCTGGTTGACCAGAAAGCGCTGGAGGCGTTGCCGCTGACCGGCACGATCGCCGCCGTCAGCGTCGGCATGGTCAACGGCCGCGCCCTCTGCGACCTCGACTACGGCGAGGACTCGCGGGCGGAGGTCGACGCTAACGTGGTGATGACCGGGGACGGCGGCCTGGTCGAGGTGCAGGCGACCGCCGAGCGCACGCCGCTCTCGCGGGCCTCGCTGGACGAGCTGCTGGGCCTTGCCGAGATGGGGATCTCGCGGTTGCGCCAGGTGCAGGAGCGGGCGTCCGGGGCTTGATCTTCGCCACGGGCAACAAGCACAAGCTGCGCGAGATGCGCGAGCTTCTGCCCGAGCTGGAACTGAAGCCGCTCCCCGATGGGGTGGAACTGCCGCCGGAGGAGGGCGAGAGCTTCGCGGCGATCGCGCTCGAGAAGGCGCGCGCCGCACACGCTGCCACGGGTGAGGCGGCGATCGGCGACGACTCGGGAATCGAGGCGGAGGCGCTCGGCGGTCGTCCCGGCATCCATTCGGCGCGCTACGGCGGGCCGGACGCGACCGACGAGGAGAACCTGGAGAAGCTGCTGCGCGAGGTCGCCGAGGTGGGTGGCAGCCGGCGGGCGGCCTACCACTGCGCCCTGGCGCTGATCGAGGCCGGCGGCGGCGAGCACGTCTTCGAGGCGCGCTGCGAAGGCCGCCTGATCGAGCGCCCGCGCGGCCACGGCGGTTTCGGCTACGACCCGGCATTCGTCCCCGATGCCACCGGCCCCGACGATCCGCGCACGATGTCGGAGCTGAGCCAGGAGGAGAAGAACGAGATCAGCCACCGTGGCTTGGCGGCACGCTTGCTGGCGCGGCACCTCAGCGCGGGTGGGGCGCCGGCGGGGCGATGATCAGCACCAAATCCGGCGCCGCGGCGCTCTCGATCGCCTCCAACTCGTTCCTGATCGCGATCAAGCTCGCCGCTGGTGCCGTCACCGGCTCGATCGCGATCCTCACCGAGGCGATCCACTCGCTGATCGACCTGGTTGCCTCGGTGGTCGCCTTCGTCTCGGTGCGCAAGGCCGACGAGCCGGCCGACGCCGATCACCCTTACGGCCACCAAAAGGTCGAAAGCCTGGCGGCGGCGATCGAGGGGATGCTGATCCTGGTCGGCGCGGGCATCATCGTCTACGAGGCCACCCGCCGGCTGGTCGACGGCGCCGAGGTCGACATGCTCGCGATCGGGATCGCGGTGATGGGCTTCTCGGTGATCGCCAACCTCGCCGTCTCGACGGTGCTCTCGCGCCAAGCGCGGACGCACGAATCGCTGGCCCTCGAGGGTGACGCGGCGCACCTGCGCACCGACGCCCTCACCTCGGCCGGGGTCCTCGCAGGACTGGTCCTGGTCGAGCTGACCGGCGTCGTCGCCCTCGACTCGATTACGGCGATCGTCGTCGCCACCGCGATCGTCGTCGCCGGCCTGCGCATCCTGCGCCGCTCATCGAGCGTGCTGGTCGACGAAGCCCTGCCCAACGCCGAGATGGACCGGATCGAGGCGGCGATCGCCGCCGCCCGCACCGCCGAGGTGGCCGGCTACCACAAGCTGCGCGCCCGCCGCGCCGGCAGTCGCCGCTACATCGACCTCCACGTCCAGTACCGCGGCGGCACCAGCCTCGAGCGCGCCCACGAACTGGCCCACGCCATGCGCGCCTCGATCGAGTCCGACATCCCGGGCGCGGAGGTGTTGATCCACGCTGAGCCGGAGAGCTCGTTTCACGAGCCGGATAGCGAGAACGGCCCCTTCCGAGCCGGTTAGGGACGGGGCAGCAGGTTCACTGCCGCGGCGGCCCCGACCGCCCCGACCGTGACCGCGTAGCCGGTGTAGCCGCCGACGGCGAAGAGAACGACTGCGATCGCGCAGACGGCGACGACGGTGATCCAGGAGGCGCGGGCGAGCGGCACGGCCGCTATTTTCACGCAGGTGCCCGACGGTGAGACGAGCGCGGCCGTTTCCGGCGACTCCGCCGAGTCGGCGCTCGCCTTCCTCGAAGAGATGTCGCCAGACCTGCGTGGCGCCGCGATCCTCGCCACCGAGGGCTCGGTGCTGGCGGCGAGCGACGAGCCCGAGCGCTGGCGCGACGACGTGCTCGCCCTCTTCGACGTCGCCGACCGGGCAGGCGGTGAGCCGGTCGAGCAGATCCACGTCGGTACCGAGCAGGGCGAGGTGTTCGCGATTCGCCACGCCGGGCTGCTCGCCGTCGCGGTCACCGAGCGGTTCGCCCTTTCCTCTCTGACCTTCTTCGACCTGCGCATGCTGCTGCGCGATCTCGCCGCGGGCGGGGCGGGCAAGGAGCCTGATGCCGCCTAAGCCGCACCGCGTGCTGCTCGACCGTGTCTCGGCCTATGCCGACGAGGCGGCCGCCTACTTGCGCCGCCGCCGCGCCTCGCGCCGGCCCTTCGCCCGCCTCTACTACGACGGCGGTCGCGCCAAAGACCACGTCGACGATCCGGCGGTCGGCCCCGAGCTCTTCGTCGCCGCGGGCCGACTGATCGAGGTCGCAGGGGGCGAACGAGCGGGAAAGGAGCCCTGATGGGGACGCAGGGTGGCATCGACCTGCTCGATCCCGAGGCCGCCGAGCGCGTCCTCGCGCGGGCCCTCGCCGGCGGTGGGGAATTCGCCGAGGTCTTCGCAGAACGCCGCAACGGCGCGACGATGGCGATCGACGAGTCGCGGATCGAGGCGGTGCAGGGCGGTGCCGAGGAAGGCGCCGGCGTGCGCGTGGTCAGCGCCGGCACCACCTACTTCGCCCACGTCGACGGACTGGAGCCGGCCGATCTCGAACGCGCCGCCGGCGAGGCGGCAGCGGCTCTGCGCGGCGATCGTGCCACGCCGCGGCCGCTGAAGGCTGCCGTTGCGTCGCCGCTGCCGGTCGAGGTGCGGCCGCAAGACGTCCCTTCGGAGCGCAAAGCGGCGATGCTGCGCGAGCTCGACGAGCGTGCCCGCACGGAGGGCGGCGAGATCGCTCAGGTCCGCGCTTCCTACGCCGAGGCTCGCCGCGAGGTGGCGGTCGCCAACTCAGACGGCTTGCTGGCCGGCGACGATCGCACCCGAGTGCGGATCGGCGTCCAGGCGGTGGCCCGTCGCGACGGTCGTGTCGAGACCGGCGCCGAGACGCTGGGCGGCCATCGGGGCTTCGAGCTGCTCGAAGACCACCCGGGGGCGATCGCCGCCGGCGCGGCGCGCAAGGCGCTCGACCTGCTCGATGCGGTGCCGGCGCCGGCCGGCTCGATGCCGGTTGTGGTCGGCGGCGGCTTCGGCGGCGTCCTCTTCCACGAGATGACCGGGCACGGCCTCGAGGCCGACCACGTGCAGAAGGACGCCAGCGTCTATGCCGGCAAGCTCGGCGAGCAGGTGGCCCAGCCGCTGCTGACCGCATACGACGACGGCCGCCTGCCGGGCGAGTGGGGCAGCGACGGAATCGACGACGAGGGGACGCCCACGCAGAAAACCGAGCTGATCGCCGAGGGACGGCTGACCTCGTTCCTCTACGACCGTCTGACCGCCGATCGCGACGGCGTCGCCTCGACCGGCAACGGCCGCCGTGAGAGCTTCCGGCACCTGCCGATCCCCCGCATGACCAACACCTACATCGCTCCCGGCGACGCCACGCCGGAGGCGATGATCGCCGAGCTGCGCCAGGGCTTCTACGCCGTCTCCTTCGGCGGCGGCCAGGTCGACCCGGCCACCGGCGATTTCGTCTTCGGCGTCAACGAGGGCTACCTGATCGAGGACGGCAAGGTCACCGCTCCCTGTCGCGGCGCGACGCTGATCGGCAACTGCCTGGAGGCGTTGGCGGCGATCGACGCCGTCGGCGACGACTTCTGGATGAAGACGGGCATCTGCGGCAAGGGCGGCCAGCGGGTTCCCGTCGGGACCGGTCAGGGACACGTTCGGATCGCCGCGATGACGGTTGGGGGGACTGACCTGTGAGTGCGGAGCGACCGAACGTCCATATCTGATTCTTCGTGAGGGAGCGAAGCGCGAACATTTATGCGAACCACCACTGACGAGGTAGCGAAGAAGGCGGTCCAGGCGGCGCTGAGCGCGGGAGCCGACGACGCCGAGGCCTACGCCAGCGAGGAGGCGAAGCGGGAGGTGCGGGCTCATGGCGGTGAGATCGAGAGCCTCAGCGCCGCCACGCAGCGGGGCGTCGGGGTCAGGGCCTGGATCGGCGAGCGGGTCGGGTACGGCTTCGGCACCGACGTCTCGCCGACCGGCGTGGCGGCGATCGCCACCCGCGCCGTCGAGGCGGCACGGGTGGCCGATCCCGATCGCTTTGCCGCGCCGCCCAGCGCCGGTGGGGAGGCGGTCGAGATCGCCGGGCTCAGCGACCCGACGCTGGCTGGGTGGCCGACGCCGCGGGTCGCCGAGCTGGCGCTGGCGGTCGAGCGCGCCGGCCTCGGGTTCGACCGTCGCATTGTCGCGGTCGAGCAGGCTGTCTACGTCGACAGCTCCGAGCGGGTCGGCATCGCCAGCTCGAGCGGCGCGGGCGGCGAGTTCGAGAGCTCCAGCTGTTACGCCTACGCGCAAGCCCTCGC
>DASTYR010000082.1:0-3540 GCA_035764795.1 Solirubrobacterales bacterium
GCCCGCTTTGCCAAGCCGCTCGACGAGGAGCTGCTCGAGCGGCTGGCGCTCGGCCACGATCTCGTCGTGACGATCGAGGAGAACGTCCTTCCCGGCGGCTTCGGCTCCGCTGTCCTCGAGCACCTCGAGGACGCCTTCGCCGACCGGCCCGGTGAGCGGGCGCGCGTTCTGCGAATCGGGTTGCCCGACCGCTACGTCACCCACGGCAAGCCGGCTCTGCTGCGCGACGAGGTCGGCCTCACCGGCGAGTCGGTGGCCGAGCGGGTGCTGGCGGCGCTGCGCTCGGGCGAGCCGGCCCTCTCCTAGCCTGCCAAGGGCTGGAGGGCGCCCGTCCGGCCCTTGCATCAAAGCGCTCAATGGTCTAGCCTCCCGGCGGCCTCCTTGGTGGTGAAAGAACCGGCCGCACCGCGGACGTTTCTGGGGTTACTACAGGGAGAGGAGGCGCGTATCTCTAGATATGCAGGGTCCGCTGGGCAGGCGGACCGCTGTCCGAAGGCCGCGGGAGGCTCGGGCAGCATGCGCGCCGAGAGGAGCCGGTGCCCCTCCCCCGGAGGCCGTTGCGCAGCTGAGCCGAATCGGAAGGTTCCAGCGTGGTCCCTTGAGCCTCCGGGTGAGGGGCACCGGCTCCTCTATCCAGTGCATCCGACATTCACCCCACGCGAGCGTGGTGAAAGTCCGATGCGTCGCTAGGAGGAGACGCGGAAGCGGAGGCCGGCGCGGGCGAAGCGGTCGATGCCGTCGGTCCCGAGGGCCGCAGCTGGGGTGAGGCAGCCGCCGCCGGGCAGGGTGGCGCCGTCCTCGGCCAGGAGCAGGCCTGCCTCACCGAGCATGCGAGAGGTCGTCAGGTAGCCGGGCTGGCCGTCGGCGTCGAGGTCGACGCGAACGTGATGGCCGTTGGCGGTGCGGGCGGTGACGGCAAGGGACCACTTCCAGTCTTCGAGCGCGGCTCCGGCCGGTCCGAATCCAGATTGCGGCATGAAGCGGCGCATCGCCGCGGCAGCGTGATGGCGCACGGCGGGCCGGGCCCGGCTCAGCGCTCCAAAGCCGGCCTGGAGTCCGCTCAGCGCCGTCGCCGCCGCGTAGCGAAGCGGGGTGGTGGGGATGCCGTCGGGCATCGCCGCTCCCTCGCGGTAGCGGAACGGCTCGGGAGCCGCGCCACGGCGCGACGCGGTCAACGCCATCGTCCGGTGGATCACCGCCGGGTTGACGAAGGCGGAGGGGGTCATCGGGCCGATCACATCGCCTTGGGCATTGAAGCGGGGCGCGATGGCGATCGGGCTGGCCCGTCGCACCCGTTCGGCCAGCTCGGCGTCGGGGATCAGGGCCGCCGGATCGGCGACTCGCTCCGCTTCCGGGTCGTCCATCTGCTCGGCGCCGCTCTGCAGGGTGCCGCCGGAGACCGAGTCGGCGAGCCGCAGCCGCCCCGGGGGCGGCTGGAAGAGGACGTCGACGTCGACTGCGGCGAGTGCCTCGCCCCAACGCTCCTGCGCCGTCTCGGCGGCCAGCAGCACGGCGAGGTCGGGTGGCAGCGCCTCGAAGCCGCACACCTGCACGACCTTGACGCTGGCCGCTGCGGCCCGCCCGTCGAAGGCATCGATGGTCCGTCGCGCAAAAGGCATCTCGCCGGTCAGGTCGACGTAGTGGGCGCCGTTCGCGATGCAGGCCTCGATCACCGGCGTGCCGTAGAGGGTGTAGGGGCCGACGAGATCGAGGACGACCTTGGTGCGCGCCGCCATCGCGGCCAAAGAGCCGGGGTCGCCGACGTCGGCGACGATCGTCTCCGGCGCCGTGACACCGACCTCGGCCAAGACCCGCTCGACCTTGGCGGCGTCGCGACCGGCGACCGCCCAGCGGGCATCCACCTCGCCGGCCCGCTCCGTCAGGTAGGCAGCAACGTTGCGACCGGCGATGCCGCTGGCGCCGAGAACTACGACGTCGAGATCGCGCGCGCCGGCGGGGGAGGCCTCCATCTCGTCGCAGGCTATCGCCGCGAGCTCTACGAGCCGCAGTCGGCCTGCAGTGGCAGGCGCCGGTCGAGCGTCTCGCCTTCCTGGCTGACGAACGAGACGTCGCCGCTCACCGGCGCTCCGCAGACGTCGCGGCTGAGCACGAGGTAGCCGTTCGGTCCGCCGCTGAGCCGCAACTCGAAGCTCTCCAGCGGCGTGTTCGGGACGTCTTCGACGCTGGCCTGTAGGCGGACGCCCTGGACGGCTATCCGGCCGCGCAGCAGCAGCTCCACCGGTCCGCGCAGGACGAAGGCGAGGCGGGGCAGCCCACCCGAGCCCGTCACCGCGTAGACGGGCCCGCTGAGGGGCTTGGAATAGGCGGGGCTGACGACGCGGGCGCTGCCCATCGGCTGGCGGCCCGCGCAACGTTTGACCTCCAGCTCCCGCTCGCTGCAGAGCCTGCTGAGCGCTTCGGAGTCGACGATGAACGCAGCCGGCAGCGTCAGCTTGGCGGAGCGGATGTTGGCGTCGCCAGGGCGCGCCTCGACGCGTAGGACTATCTCCGGCTTGGCGGTGCGCTCCGTGCCTCCGATCGCGGTCAGGGTTGCCTGCGGCTCGAACGGCGTCGCCTCCCGGTCGGCGTTGTCGCCGTCATCGCCACAGCCGGCAGCGACAATGGAGGCGGCGATCGCCGCCAGGAAGAGGTGGAAGATGCGCCACATCGTCACCGGCGAAACGTAGCGGCTCGCATCGCCAGGCCGGCGGCGAGGTAGGCGATCGCTATCGCGAGTAGCGCGAACTTGCAGGCGGCGAAGATCGTCGCCAGGACGGGAAAAGCGGTGCCCGCCTCACCGAGCGTCAGCAGCAGGCAGACGTTCTCGAGCGCGTCGAAGCCGGCGCCAAGCGCGCCGAAATAGACCACGATCGCGCCGATCGCCGTCAACCGACGCCAGCCGCGCTCGCCGGCTAGGTCGCGAACCGCCGCAAGCGCCAGCGTGAGAAAGACCCCGTAGGCCAGTAGAAAGCCGAAGTCGATCCAGAGCGACTCGCGGGCGGCGTCCTGTCCCTCGTCGCCCCATTCGCCGAGGATCTCGTCGGCCCGCTCCTGGCTCCCAGCCAGCTCGAAGGGGATCATCCCCGGCCCGCCGGTGTCGGTCATGCGCTGCTCCGCCGGCGACATCGCCAGCAAGAAGGCGAGCGCCACGACCCCAGATGCGATCAGTCCCCAGCGGCGCGTCACGAGCGGGAGTATCGACCCTCGTCCGGCAGATCGCCCGCCCAACAGAAACCGCCCCGCCGGGGAGGCGAGGCGTTTCTGGGGTTACTACAGGGAGGAGAGTGAAGTCAAAACGTTCCGCCGCCGTGATGGCTACGGTCGCGATGCCGATGAAGGACACGCTCAACCAGAAGAAGGCGATCAAGCTGTTGAAGGAAAGCGGCTGGACGCAAGCTCGCGGCGGCAAGCATCAGATCAAGATGACCAAGAAAGGCTGTCGCCCGATCACGCTTCCACAGCACAAGGGTCGCGATTACCCAACCGGCCCAGCCCAGGCGATTCTCAAGCAGGCAGGGCTAAGATGAAGGAACTTCATCT
>DASTYR010000083.1:0-4082 GCA_035764795.1 Solirubrobacterales bacterium
GGCAAGCGCGAAGCCGGTCTGCTCGGAGCTTCCCCGCGAGACTCGCTCGGCCTCGACCCGCATGTAGCGTTCCCGTATCCCCCCGGTCAGGGCACTGCCCGCGAACTGACCGACGTTGAGGAAGAGGACGACGTAGGCGAAGCTGTCGACGGAGAGGGAGCGGACGAGCAGGACCGTGGCGATCGCGCTGAGGCCGCGCGCGAGGACATTCAGCCCCAGGGTCGACACGAAACCGCGCTTAAAGGTCGATAGTCGCCCCCACATCAGCGGTGCACCCTATCCTTGCGCCGTGATGCCGCCCGCCACCGCCCTCGCCCGGGCTGGAGACCTCGCCCTCGCCCTCGCCGCGGCCGCCCTCGCCGCGGCCGTCGGCCTGCTGGTCGCCTACTCGCCGCTGCTTGCGGCGCTCGCCGTCATCGCGGTCTGCATCGCCATCGCGGTCGCCCGCTTCGGCGCCTACGCGGTGACCATGCCGGCCTTGGCACTGCTGCCCTGGCTGGTGCTCGTCGAGGGGGAGGCGCCGCGGATGGTCGGCACCTTCACCACCGCGGTTGCGGCGGCGGGCCTGCTCGCCCTCTCGCTGCCGCTGCGCTTCGAGAGCCGGGTCGTCCCATTTGCGGCGATCGCCTTCGTGATCCCGGTCCTGGGCCACGCTGTGTTCGCGACCTACGAAGACCAGTGGATCGCCGCCGCCAAGTACCTGATCTTCCCGGCGATGGCGCTCGCCGTCTGCAACGTCAACGCGAGCCGGACGCTGGCGCGGCTGCGACGGCCGATCCTGGCGAGCTGCCTGGTGGCGCTGAGCGCGCACATCGTCGTGATCGCGCTCGGGCTCGGCAAGGTGGGCACCTACTACGACGTCGGCGAGAGGTTGGGCTTCGCCGCCGAAATTCCGCACGCGCTGGCGCTCCTGGGCGTCGTCGTCGCCGGGGCGGGGTTGACGATGCCGCGGGTCGGCCAGCAGGTCGTCTTCTTCGCCGCCGGGGCCATCCCGGCCGCAATGACCGCGGTGCGCTCGGCCCTGCTCTCGTTCGCGGTGATGCTCGGCGTCTACCTCTGGAATTCGGCCGTGAGGGGTAGGACCATCGCGGTTCTCGTGGCGATCGCCGTCGTCGCGATCGTCAGCGGCGCCGCTGATGTGGTCACCAATCGCCTCGACGAGCAGGGGGCGGAATTCGCCACCTTCTCCAGCGCCGGTTCCGACCGTGGGCTGATCTGGACCACGGCCATCAACGGCTGGCTCGACTCCGGCCTCGGGGCGTGGATCTACGGCGCCGGACTGCGGGCGTCGGTCGAGTTCGAGATCGCGGCGTTGGCGTCACCTCTCGTCGGCCACAGCGACGTGATCGAGGTGCTCGTGCAGCTCGGGGTGATCGGGCTCATCGCCTGGCTGGCGATCTGGTTCGGACTGCTGCGCGCCGGCCTCTCGCCGTTGATCCTGCTGCCGATGCTCGCCTTCGGGGCGGTCAACGGCAGCCTCGAGTATTTGCCGTCGCTGGCGCTGGGCCTCTTCCTCGCTGCGGCGTGTGGGCGCCGGGGCCGCGCGCCGGCCGGCGCCTCGACTTAACCGGGAAGGCTTATGCCCCTTACGAGGGGCTGGAGCCCTCGCGCTTGCGCTCTTGCGAGCGGCTCGCCCTGCGGGCCGAGAGCCGGTCGTAGGCGCGCGAGAAGGTCTCACTGCTCGCCGGCGCCCGGTAGTAGCTGTCGTCCGGGCGCGGCGCGACCCCATTGACGACGACGCCCATCGTCGTCGACTCGATATGGCTGAGCTGGTCGCGCAGGTGCTCGGCCTCCTCGCGCGGGCTGTGATCGAGTCGCACGACGACGATCACGCTGTCGACCTGCGTGGTCAACGGGATCGCGTCGGCGACGACGGCGGCCGGCGGCGTGTCGATCACGACGCGGTCATAGGTTTTCTGCGCCCACTCGAGCAGCTTGATCATCCGCGGCGAGTCGAGCAGCTCAGCGGGGTTGGGGGGCAGCGGCCCAGCGAAGATGACATCGACGTCATCGACTTCCCTGATCGCGTCCGCGGGTGGGAGCGCCCCGGCGAGGACGAGGCTGAGCCCGGCGTCCTCCTCGACCTTCTGCCCGAGGCCGGCGGCCAGAGTGGGACGGCGCATGTCCGCCTCGAGGTGGAGGACCCTCTTGCCGCTCTTGGCCTCGGCGACGGAGAGGTTCCAGGAGACCGTCGTCTTGCCGTCCTGCGAGGAGGGCGACGTGACCAGGATCGAGTGGATCGGCTGCTCGAGGTTGAAGTACTGGAGGTTGGCTCGGAGCATCCGGAACGCCTCGCGTTCCTCACCGACCGGCTCGGCGCCGACGCCCCGCTCGCCGATGTTCTGGCTCTGCGGGATCGTCGCGAGGATCGGTAGGCGGAAGGCCTCCTCGACCTCTTCGGGATCCTTCAGCGAGCGGTCGAGCTGATCGCGCAGCAGCGAGAGGCCGATGCCGAGGATGAGGCCCAGGAGGAGGCCGAGGGCGACGTTGAGGTTGGTCTTCGGCGAGGACGGGGAGTCGGGCACGGTCGCCGGCTGGACGACCTGGACGTTGCCGGTTTCCGCCGCCGCTCTCACGGTGAAGTCACGGGCGCGCCGTTCCAGGGCTTCGCCCGAAGGGGATTCCTGTTCTTCGGGGGTGAGCTGCTCGATCTGTGCTTCGACGAAAGAGCGCGCTTCGAGGAGTTTCGCCCGGTTGGCGCTGCGGCGAAAGACGATGAACTGGTCGGCGAACTCGTTGGCGATTTCGGCCGCGACCTCCGGCTCGGTGTCGGTGGCGGAGATCTCGATCACGTCGGAGATGCCGGCCGGGCTGGCCTCGACCTTGTCGCCGATCTCGGCCGCGTTGTAGCCGGTCTCGGGCAGGGCATTGGCCGTGCGGGCGGCGATCTGCTCGAGCGAGCCGAGCTGGAGGATGGTGGCGGCTTCCCGCTCCGCGTCCGATTCGGAGAGGTCGTCGGTGAAAAGGATCGAGGCCGAAGACGTGTATTCGGGCGTCTGCAGGAGCGAGTAGGCGAGGGCGGCGGCCGGAACGACCAGGACGCAGATCAGCAGCAGCAGCCAGTTGCGGCGGGCGCTGGCAAGCGTCCGTTCGAGCGGCGTGCGCTCTTTCTCGGCTCCCGGTGCGAGTGCCGCGGGCGGTTGGGATGGATGGGGGCTGGACATTCTGCGATCGGCCGGGGGATCCGGCTCGCTGTGGAGAGCCGACGAAGCGTTGCCGTTGCGGACGCTCGTGGCTTGCGAGCGCGTCATCATAGCGGGGTCCCTGGCGACTGAATCGAGATGCCCATGGCTGACATTCTCGGCCCAGGGGACCATCCGATTGAGGTTGGCAAGGCTAGTTGCGGCGCGATGAGCAGCGGCCTGAGCACGGGCGCGCTAACCGGCCGCGATCACCGCGTCGTAGCTGGTGCCGACGATGACATTGTCGTGCTCGACCACCGTCGTGCCGGTGCTCGACTGCGACCGGTAGACGCCGGTCTTGATGTAGTTGCTGGGGCGCTGGATCGTCTGCCCGTACATGCGGGTCTGGCCATTCAGCAGCTTCTGCTGGACGCCGTCGAGCCAGACTTCGACGAAGCCGGTGCCGGAGTCCTGCGAGAGCTTGACCCGGTACACCAGGTCGTACCAACGGTTCGGTTCGAGTTCCGTGTCTTCCCAGTACATCGGGTAGCCGTCGCCGGCGCCGATCTCGATCTCGAGGTCGTCTTCGAGGAAGACCGCCATGCCCGGTGAGCCGCCCCAGTCGTTCTCGCGCAGCTGCTGGATCAGCTGCCACTCGGTGGTCGAGCTCGAGGAGGAAGGGACGCGGATCGTGTCGCGCACGTAGAGGTCCTGGCCCTCGTTGAAGCTGGGGCCGGAGACCTCGGCGCGCTCGGAGCCGGTCTCCGGCTCGACGTCGCCGCTGTGCACCTCGAAGTGGGCGGCGCCGCCGCTGAAGGCGCCGCTGCTGAAGAGCGAGACGCGGTAGTCGAGCGCCTGCACGTGCCAGCTCTCGAAACCGTCGTCAAAGCCGCCGTTGAAGAGAACGCCGGGGGGTAGCGGGGTCGGGTCCGGACTGGGCGCCGGCTCCTTGACCGGCTT
>DASTYR010000084.1:0-3493 GCA_035764795.1 Solirubrobacterales bacterium
GCCGCCTCGCCTTCCTCGACTTCGGGATGACCAAGAAGCTCGACCGCGAGCAGATCGTGCTCGAGCAGCGCGCCTTCGACGCCGCCTCGCGCGACGACCCGGAGGCGTTCCGGGAAGCGCTGCACGACCTCGGCTTCATCAAGAACCCGTCCAAGCTCGACGCCGAGCGACTGATGGAGCACATGCGCGCGGTCGGCGGCTGGTACATCGAGGACCGTGAGATCGAAATCACCTCGAAGCGGGTGATGAAGATCATCGAGTCGACCAACGACCCGCGTTCGGAGTACTTCGACCTGATGCGCCGCGAGTCCCTTCCCGCCGAGGAGCTGATGGGGCGGCGGATGGAAATCGGTGTCGTCGCGGTGCTGGGCCAGCTGAACGCGAAGCGCAACTGGCACCGGATCATGCGCGAGTGGGTCTACGGTGACCCCCCGGCCACCGAGCTCGGCGAGCAGGAGTGGGAGTACTTCGAGGGAAGAGGAGTGCAGAGAACCCCCGGACTGGCGAGCCCCGCCTGACAGGAGCGACACGCATGGGACGGATCAAACGCGGTTGGCAGTTGACGAAGAAGAGCTGGGGGCTGCTGCGGCAGAACCCCGAGCTGCTGCGCTTCCCGCTCTACGGCGCCGTCGCGACGATCCTCTGCGCGGCGATCGTGATCGGTCCCGGCGTCTACCTGATCGACGACGGCAAGACCCTCTTCGGCGGACCGCTGGCGGTGATCGGCTTCTACCTGCTCGCCCTGATCGGCTTCTATTTCAGCGTCGGCCTCGCCGCCTGCGCCGACCTGATCTTCCGAGGCCGCGAGGCGACCGTGGGCGACGGACTGGCGGTCGCGCGCAGCCGCTTCTCACAGATCGCCGGCTGGGCAGCGGTCTCGACCGTTGTCGGCCTGCTGCTGAGTGCGCTCGAGAACCAGGGCACGCTCGGGCAGATCGCCGGCCGCCTGCTCGCGGTCGGCTGGTCGCTGATCACCTTCCTCGCTGCGCCGGTCGTCGCCCTCGAGGGCACCGGGCCGTTCGCGACGCTGAAGCGCTCCTCGAATCTCTTCAGGTCGCGCTGGGGGCAGCAGATCACCGGCAACGTCGCGATCGGCGGCGCCGTCTTCCTGCTCGGCATCCTCCCCAGCGGCCTCCTGATCGCGGCCGGGATCGCGGTCTGGGCCTCGGCGGGCTTCATCGGCGCCCTGCTGGTCGTGATCGGCGTGATCGGCTTCGCGATCTCGATGCTGATCAACAGCGCCCTCAGCGGCATCTTCGGCGTCGCCCTCTACCGCTACGCACTCGACAGCGAGACGGTTGGCGGCTTTACGGCCGAGGAGCTCGAGTCGGCGGTGAAGCCGCGCCGCGGCCGTCGCCACACGCCGCCAACGGCGACCCCAGGCACGATCTAGAGCCGCTCCCGCACCGCAAACTCGAATCGCGCTGCGAAGCGGGGGGCGAGCTTCGTTCCGGTGCGCCTTATGCACCTATGGAGTTCAAAAGGCGCACCGGAAAACCGGACCGGGCGATTGGAGGTCTAGCGGAGCGACAGCACGGCGTCGTCTCGCGGCGCCAACTGCGCGCACTCGGCCTCACCGATCGGCAGATCGCCATGCGGACGCAGGCTGGAACTCTCCACCCGCTTTTCCACGGCACATTCGCGGTCGGGCATCTGGCGATCGGGCGCTATGGACGGATGCTCGCCGCCGTCCTCGCGTGTGGCAACGGTGCGGTCCTGTCGCACGGCAGCGCCGCGGAGCTGCTGGGACTTTGGGACCGTCGGCCGGTCTCGGTCGACGTAATCGTGCCGCGCCGAGCAGGGCGCAAGATCGACCGCATTCGCTGGCACAACGTTCGCCGCCCGGCAGCGAACGAAATCCAAACCCCTCAGAGCATTCCGTGCACCACGCCGTCGCGAACGCTCGTCGACATGGCCGGACGGCTGGGCGCCACCTCGCTGAGACGAATGGTCGAGCAGGCGGCGGTGCTGCGGGTGCTTGACGTCCCGGAGATTGACCGTGTCCTCGCCCGAGGGCGGAGACGGGGAGCGCCGCGGCTGCGCGCCGTCCTCGCGACGTGGCGCAGCCCAGATGAATGGGTACCACGATTCCGCAGCCTCTTGGAGGCTCGCTTCCTGCCCCTGCTGGTCGAGGCGGGAGCGCCGCGACCGCAATGCAATGCCGTGCCGCAAGTAGACGGCAGGCCGGTTGAGATGGACGGCAAGCCGATCGAGGTGGACCTCCTGTGGCAAGACCAGCGCCTCGTCGTCGAAACGGACGGCGAAGAGACCCACGGAACGCAAGCCGCATTCCAAGAAGACCGCAAGCGGGATCAGGTACTCGGCGCGGCCGGCTATCGAATCGCCCGTGTCACCTGGGCTCAGCTCGAAGACGAACCGGATGCGGTCGTCAGCCGCGTGCGGCGCATGCTCGCCAGCGGCTAGAGCCGGGCGAAGAGGCGGGGGTCGTTCGAGCAGAGGCCGGTGACGCCGGCGGCGATCAGCTTGCGCATCCGGGGCAGGTCGTCGACCGTCCAGGCGATCAACTCGATGCCGGTCTCGCGGGTGACCCGGGCCAGGCGCGGACTGACGAGTGGGTGGTAGACCCACATCGCGTGCAGGCCCATTGCGGGGAGGGCACGGCGGGCGATGGCCGGCAGGCGGCGGCGCATCGCGACCAGGGCGGCCAGCATCGGTCCGCGCGCCCAGCGCTTCGAGGCCCAGTCCTTGGTCACTTTGGGATAGGTCCAGCCGCGGCGCAAGCGGGGCTCCAGCTCGCCGATCCTGGCCAGGCTCGAGAGCTCCATCGTCGAAACCATCGCCCGCTCCAGCAGGTCGCGCTCGCGCAGCGCCGCGACAACCTCAGCCTCGCGGCCGGGCAGCTTCAGGTCGAGGTCGATCTCGACGCGATCGAGTGGCGGCGCCAGGAACGCATCGAGCCCCTCGCCGAGAGTGAGCGGTTGCCGCCGCGCGGCGTCGTGCCAGTCGTGGGCGACGATCAGCGGCGCCCGCTCCGAGGTTGGAATCGACGGATGGCCGTCGCGCGTCCAGAGCACGTCCAGCTCGATCAGGTCGACTCCGGCCTCGACGGCCGCCTCGAAGCTCGGCACGGTATTACCGGGCAGGATTAGGTCGGCGCCCTTGTGGCCGATGAGGCGCAGGCCGATACCGCGTCGCTCATCTGCTTGCAGCATCGAGCCAGCGTAGTGACCCGAAGGCCGCGGCTCAGGTGGGACGAATGACCATCAGGACCAGGACGGCACTGATGATCAACAAGTTGAGTCGGGCGACGATCGGCGCCCAGTTGCGTCCCGGAGGCGGCGGCTGGCCGACTTCCATGCCGGCGATCGCTTTAGCGGAGCGGGGCCCGAGGTAGAGGACGCCGATCGCGGTCACGAGCACGGCGCCCAGCAGCCCAAGGCTGATCCAGAGCTGGTCCCAGCTGTAGAACTGCTCGGTCAGCCAAATCCCGGAGGCGACGACGATAAGCGCGAGGACCGGCAGGACCTTCACG
>DASTYR010000085.1:0-6214 GCA_035764795.1 Solirubrobacterales bacterium
TTTGATCTTGGGACCGCGCAGGTGCTCGGCGACGGTCGCCTCGACTTTCACCTTCTCCAGCTCCTTGGGATCCGCCACGACCTCTTTGTCGCGGAACATGACGGCCCGGAGGACGACCTTGTCCCCCTCCTTGGCGTCCAGCCGGTCGACCAGCAGCGAGCTGCCTTTCTCGACCCGGTACTGCTTGCCACCGCTCTCTATGACTGCGTACGTGCTCATTCGTCCTTGCCGCTCTTCGAAGTGGAGCGCGACCCGCCGCGACCGCCCCTGCGGCCTCGTCGGCTGCTGCGCGAGGCGGCGGATTCTAGAGGCTCGGGGTCGCCGCCGTTGCTCGACTCGCCGGCCGGCAGCGAGGCGACCGCTGCCGCTCGCTCGACCCGCTCGATCCGCACCAGCTTGCGCTGGCCGACAAACGGGCCGCCGCCGGCGACGCTGACGATGTAGGAATCGATCCGCGCCACGGCGTCGTCGGCGTTGTACATGTGCGGCTCGTCGATCGTCACGAGGACCTCCTCGCCGACCTTGAAGGGCAGCGCCCGCTCCTCGATCTCAGCCAAGCTGCCGGCTTCGATCAGCTCGAAGGTCTCGATCGGCAACGCGTCCGAGCCCTCGAAGTGGAACTGCTTGCCGGTCTCCGCCTCGAGCTCGGTCAGGCCGCTGTCGGCATCGATCAGCTCAGCCGCGACCTTTGGATTGACCCGCAACAGGAACGCCTCGGCCTCGCGGCTCGCCAAATCGCGCATCTTGCGCAACCCGTCGAGGGCAACGGTCTCGGCCGAGAGCACCACGCCTTCGCCTGCGCATGTGGGACAGGGAGCGGTGAGGATCTCGCGGACGCCGTCGGTGATGTTCTGGCGCGTCATCTCGACCAGTCCCAGCGGCGAGACCTCGACCACGTAGCTCTTCGACTTGTCGGCGTCGAGCGCTTTGCGCAGCGTCTTCAGGACTTTGTCGCGGTTTTTGGCCCGCGCCATATCGATGAAGTCGATGACGATGATGCCGCCGATGTCGCGCAGGCGCAGCTGCCGGACGACCTCGTCGGCAGCCTCGGTGTTGACCTTGGTGATCGTTTCCTCGAGGCCGCCTTTGCCGCGGCCCGTGAAGGAGCCGCTGTTGATGTCGATCACGGTCAGCGCCTCGGCGTAATCGATGATCAGGTAGCCGCCGCCGGGCAGGTCGACGCGCCGGCTCAGGGTCGACTCGATCTCCTTGTCGACGCCCCACTTCTCGAGCAGCGGCTTGCTGCCCTCGTAGAGCTCGACTTTCTCGACCAGCTCCGGCGCGGTGCGCTGGAAGAAGCTGGTCACGCGTTCGAACTGCTTGGGCGAGTCGATCACCGCCGTTTCGAAGTCGGAGAGAAAGACGTCGCGCAGGACGCGGACCGGCAGGTCGGCCTCCTGGAAGACGAGGCCGGGCGCCTTCGTCTTCTCGGTGCGCTTCTCAAGCACGCTGTGCAGCTTGTGCAGGTAGCCGACCTCGCGCACGAAGTCGGATTTTTTGGCGCCGTGGGCGGCGGTGCGGACGATCAGGCCGCCGGGGCCCTTGTAGCTGCGGGCGACCATCTTGCGCAGCCGGTCGCGCTCGGAGTCCGAGAGCCGCCGGCTGACGCCAACTCCCCCGCCCTGCGGCGCGTAGACGAGGTAGCGGCCGGCGATCGAGAGGTTCATCGAGAGGCGGGCGCCCTTCGACTTGAGCGGGTCCTTGACGACCTGGACAAGGATCTCCTGACCGGGCTTGATCAGCTCGCTGATCCGCGGCCCTTTGCCCTGACCGCGCCGTGCCGCCTGTTTGCCGTCCGGCGTGACGATCTCGTCGACATGGAGGAAGCCGTTGCGCTCGAGGCCGATGTCGACAAAAGCGGCCTCCATGCCGGGCAGGACGTTGTCGACCTTGCCCTTGTAGATGTTGCCGACGATCGAGCGCCGGCCGCGCCGCTCCACGTAGAGCTCGGCGACGCTTCGTTTGCCGCCCTTGGTCTTGGACTCGAGGACGGCCACTCGGGTCTCGCCGCGATCGGCGGACACCAGAATCGTTTTCTTCATTTAGTTCAGTCTCAGTTCATGTAGGTGCCCTTCTGACCGAGGCGCGCTTGCATGTGGATGCTCTGGAGAACTCCAATCGCGAGGAAGGTCGCCAGCACGGAGGATCCCCCGTAGCTCAGCAACGGCAAGGGGATGCCGGTGATCGGCATGATCCCGAGGTTCATTCCCACGTTGACGAAGACCTGGAACACCAGCATGGCGGCGATGCCGCCAGCCACCAGGGTCCCGTAGGAGTTCTTCGAGAGCGTCATGATCCGCAGCGCCCGCCAGATCAGCAGGGCGTATAGGGATAGGACTAACGCAGCTCCGCCGAACCCGTAGCGCTCGCCGATCACCGCGAAGATGAAGTCGGTGTGGCGCTCGGGAACGAAGTCGAGCCGCGTCTGGGTGGCCCGATCGCCGCGGCCGGCGAACTCGCCGGAACCGATCGCGATCTTGGCCTGGTTCTGCTGATAGCCCGCGTCGCTTGGATCGCCGCTCGGATCGAGGAAAGACGTGAGCCTCTCCTGCTGGTATTCCTTGAGCACCGGCACCCCGACTGCGGGGGCCAGCGCGAGGACGATCGCGACGAGGGACGCGGACACGCCGCCGATGAGCGCCAGATGCGTCCAACGGACGCCGCTGACGTACATCACGGCGAGGGTGATCACCCCGAACACCAGGGAGGTGCCGAGGTCCGGCTGCAGGAAGACAAGCGCAGCCGGGGCGAAGCCCAGGCACAGGTAGCGCACCGTGCGCTGCCTGTCGGAGCCCCGCCGGGCGCCGTCGATCACGAATCCGGCAAGCGCAAGCGTGAGCAGGAGCTTGCCGAGCTCCGACGGCTGGAAGCTGAAGAAGGGAAGGTCGAAGGCGCGGCGCGAGCCGCGCGCCGCGAAGCCGAAGACGAAGACGAGCGAGATGCTGACGCAGAGGAAGGTGTAGATGCCGACCCGCAGCTCGCGGAAGCGCGAGTAGTCGACCCGAGCCAGCAGGTACATCCCGATCAAGCCGAGGGCGACGTAGACGAGCTGGCGGTCGGCGAAGTAGCCGGGGTCGCCGGGGACGTCGCCCCGGGTCGCCTCGCTCAGCACGAAGACGCTGAAAGCGGCGAGGGCCAGCGAGGCGACGAAGAGTGTCCCGTCCATGTAGGGGAGGCCGAGCCGCTCGGCGATGCTGGGCCGGGCGGCAAAGGCCTCCGGGCGGGCCTGTCTGGCTCGGGTCGCGTACATGGCTACTCGATCGCCCCCCCACCTTCAACCGGCTTCGCCTCTTTCTCGAAGTGCTCGGAGAGGATCTTGAGGGCGGCCGGCGCGGCGGTGTGGGCGCCGAAGCCGCCTTCCTCGAAGGTGACCGCAACGACTATCTCGGGGTCGGGATAGGGAGCAAGCACCACATACCATGACTGATCGCCATACGGGGGGCGCTCTGCGGTGCCGGTCTTGCCCGCGACCGGGATCGGGAAGCCGCCGAAGACTTCGTAGGAGGTGCCGTCCCCCGACTGCGCCGCGGCGTGCAGTCCGGCGAGGATCGTCTCGCGCCACTCGGGGTCGATTCGCACCTGCCGTGCGGGCGGCGGTGCGACTTCGCGCAGCACACGGCCTTCCGCGTCCTCGACCTGCAGGCCGACGTGCGGGCGGGGCACGGTGCCGCCGTTGGCGATTGCCGCGTAGGCGACCGCCATCTGCAGCGGAGCAGCCTGCAGGCTGCCCTGGCCGACCGAGAGGTTGACGTTGTCGCCGGCCGACCAAGGCCGGTCTTCAAGGGCAAGTCCTTCACGGCGCAGCTCTTCGTGCCAAGCCCGAGTGGGAAGGAGCCCTGGCAGCTCGCCCGGCACGTCGATCCCGGTTTCGCGTCCGATCCCGAGCCGGTGCGCCCACTCCTGCAGCGCGTTACCGGGGTACATGCGGTCGCCGAGCGTGTAGTAGTAGACGTCGGAGGAGACTTCCAGCGCCCTTTCCATCGCGATCGGGCCGTGGGCGACGCCGCCGGCGTTTTCGAAGGTGATGCCCCCGAGCGTGAAGGCGCCATCGTCTTCGATGATCTCGCTGGGCGTTACCGCGCCGCTCGCCAGCGCCGCGATCGAGGTGATCGGCTTGAAGGTCGAGCCGGTTGGATAGGCACCGGCGATCGCCCGGTTCGTAATCGGCGAGCTGACCGGGTCGCGATAGAGGTCATCGACCTGGCTCTGGGTGAGCGTCGGCTTGGTGAAGATGGCGGGATCGAAGGTCGGGTTCGAGCCCATCGCCAGGATCGAGCCGTCGCGGACGTCCATCGCCACGTAACCGCCGGGGAGGCCCGCTTCGGACAGCGCCGCGTCGCCGGCTTCCTGCAGGCCGGCGTCGATCGTCAGGCGCAGGTTCTCGCCCGGCTCGGGCTCGACCTCTTTCAGCTGCCCGCCCGGCGTCGGCCGCCCCATCGAGTCGACCTGGATCACGGTCGCGCCGGGCCGGCCGCGCAGCACCTCATCGTAGGAGTCCTCGACGCCTTCTTTGCCGACGATGTCGCCGGGCTGGAGGTCGCGATAACGGTCTTCCTTCAGCTGCTCTTCGCTGACCTCGCCGACGTTGCCGAAGAGATGCGCCGCAAGCGTCCCGTGGGGATAGTCGCGCACGAAGACCCGGCGCACCTCGACGCCCGGGAAGCGGTCCTGGTTCTCCTGCAGGTAGTAGACGAGGTAGCGACCGACGTCGCTTTTCAGGGTGACGGGGGCCGCCGGCGCCTCTTCGAGCTCCTCGTGCATCGTGCGGCGGACCTGCCGCAGGGTCATCCCGGCGAGGTCGGCGAGCTGCGCCAGCTCGGCACGCCGCTCGCGCTCGCCATGGGCCAGTTTGCGCGGGTTGACCTGCAGCGCGAGGCTGGTGCGGTTGTCGACGAGCACCTCGCCGTCGCGGTCGAGGATCGCGCCGCGCGGCGCCGGGACCCGGTATTCGCGGGTGCGGTTGTTGTTCGCTTCGGCGAGGTACTCCTCCCCGTTGACGATCTGCAGAGTCCAGAGGCGAAAGAAGAGGACGCCGAAGAGAACCAGCGCGAAACCGCCGAAGACGGCGGTGCGCAGCGCCGTGCCGCTGCCGCCCGTCCCGCCGCGATCGTCGGAGCGCAGGTACATAGCTAGCTCACGCTCCCAGAACGGTCGGCTGGCGGCGGCGGACGGCCCGCTGCTCCTCGACCAGCGCCAGCCGCAGCACCCTGCAGATCAACGGGTAGAGAGCCCAGCCGCCGAAGAAGGCGAAGATTCCCTTCAGCAACACCTCGCGAACGATCATCGGACTTACCGGCGCCTCGACGCCGAGCGTCAGCTGCACGATCGCGAATCCCAGCTCGGCGACGATCGTCAGACCCAGGCAGGCGAGCGAGGCAACCAGGACGCCGCGTAGCTCGAACCTCTCGCGGAGCAGGCCGGCCAGATAGCCGACCCCGAGCAGGACCAGCGAGGAGCCGCCCAGCGACTCGACCAGGGAGCCGTCGAGCAGCAGGCCGATGGCGAACCCGGCGACGGCTCCGGTCAGCGCACCGCCGAGCAGCCCGAGCACGACAACCATGGCCGGCAGCAGGTCGGGGCTGACGCCGAAGAAGGTCACCCGCGAGAAAAAGGAGAGCTGCAGCAACACGCCGAGCACGCCGATCGCCGCCAGGCGGGCGAAGATCTTCGGGGTGACGATCATCTCGCCCCCCCGGTCAGCACCTGCACGATGTCGAGGTTTGCAAGGTCCGCATAGGGGCGCAGGTGCACCTGCTGGCTCGCCTCCTGCTCGGCAACCGAGGCCTTCGTCACCTCGCCGATCGGCAGGTTGCCCGGAAAGTGCGAGGCGAAGCCGGCCGCGCGCCAGCCGGAGGTGACCACGACCTGACCGGCGCCGATGTTGCGGGCCGCCTTGATGAAGTCGAGGACGAGATCCTCGGGGTCGCCGACCTCCGGCCGCACGACGCCCTGGGCGCCGCCCGGCAGCACCTTGGCCGTGATCCCGCTGGTGTGGTCGCTGAGCAGCGTCACCTGGGAGGAGCCACCCTGGACGGAGGCAACCTTGCCGATCACGCCGACCCCGTCGCCGCCGACAACCGGGTCGTCGACCCGGACGCCGTCGTCGCGGCCGACGTCGATGTTCACCGCCGCGTGCCAGGAGGTGGGCGAGCGGCCGATCACCCGCGCGGTCACCGGCTCGAAGGTCGAGAAAGCGATCGCCGAGCCACGGTCG
>DASTYR010000086.1:0-3324 GCA_035764795.1 Solirubrobacterales bacterium
GGTGCGGTCGCGGGCGTTCTGGTTGTAGTCGACGAAGACGCCGTGGCGTTCCTCCTTCCACCAGGCGGTCGTCGCCAGGTCGGGCGCGCGGCGCTCGACCTCGCGCGCCAGCGCCAGCGCGGCACGGCGCACCTCGAGGAAGTCCCAGCGCGGCTCGATCCGCACGTTGACGTGGATGCCCTTCGAGCCGGACGTCTTCGGGAAGCCGGCGAGCTCGTGATCGGCGAGCACGTCGCGGACGACCATCGCGGTGCGGCGCACGTCCCCCCAGGCGACCCCCTCGGTCGGATCGAGGTCGACCCGCAGCTCGTCGGGACGGTCGAGGTCGGCGCGGCGGGCTGGCCAGGGGTTGAAGTCGATCACGCCGAGGTTGACCGCCCAGACCAGGTGGGCGGCGTCGTTGGCGACCAGCTCCTCGGCGGTGCGGCCGGAGGGAAAGGAGACGGTGGCGGTCTGCAGCCACTCGGGAGTTTTCTGCGGCACCCGCTTCTGCCAAATCGGCTCCTCCATGATCCCGTTGACGAAGCGCTTCATCACGGTCGGGCGCTCGCGCAGGTGGATCAGAGCGGCCTCGGCCACCGCGACGTAGTACTCGCAGATGTCGAGCTTGGTCCAGCCCGGCTTCGGGAAGTAGACCTTGGCCGGGTTGGAGAGGCGTACCTCCTGCCCCGCCACCTCGAGCATCGTGAACTCGCTCTTGGCCATCCGCCTTCGAGGGTACCCGGGTGGAAATGAGCGGAAGCGGCGGGCTAAGGTGGCGGACCGCTGCGGGCGCACGACGGTTGAACCGCAACCCGAGGCTGGTCGAGCTGGCGCGCATCGACTTAGTCATCGCCTTCACCGACCTCGTCGGGTTTCTCCGGCGCCGACGGTTCAGCGCCAAGGGTGCGCCCACGGACCTGGCGGTCTACTCGCTGGAGGCGCCGAGCGCCTCGCGACCGGCCCGCGCCCGGAACGGCTCCAGCTCCTCGCGCTGACGGGCGGCGCGCTGGATCAGGTCCTCGAAGTCGACGTCGGGCAGGCGTTTGGCGAGGTCGCCGAAGTCGCGCAGGTTGGCCCAGAGGATCTTCTTGCCCTCGATCCCCATCGCCAGGAAGTCGAGCTCGGCGAAGCGGCTGAGCGGCGAGTAGCCGCGCAACTGGCCGTTCAGCTTCAGCCGCCCGACCCGCTCGGCGGCCATCGCCAGCTTCGGTTTGACGCGGTCACGACCGAGGCCGAGCCGCTCCATGATCGATTCGAACGTCTCGACGTCCTCGGCGATCCCGGTCGCCGCCCGCTCCAGCGCCTCGCCCAGCGGCGTGCCCGCGTTCTCGCCGCGCGCCCGCCGCGCCATCTCGCGCCAGCCGATCCCGAGCGCCAGCTGGTCGTTCATGTAGATGCGCAGGTAGCGGTCGCCGTCCTCTCCCATGCGTCCGGCTACCCGCCGCGGCAAGCGGCGAACCGCCGGCCCGGCCCCGCGCCGTTTTCGTCGTCACCCAGCCCGGGTAGGCGCTTGGGGTGAGCGACCAAACCCTCGAGGACAGGATTCCCGGCGACCCCTTCGAGGGATACGCCGAGCCGGCGAAGCGACCTCCCCTCCTCTCCTACGCGGCGACGATGGGCATCTTCAACGCCCTCTTCGCGGCCGGCCTGCTCGCGGCGAAGCGCAGCGGCCGCCAGCTGCCGCAGCGGGTCGAGCCCTGGGACGTGGCGACGATCGGGGCTGCGTCCCACAAACTCAGTCGCCTGCTGGCGAAGGAGAAGGTGGCCGCGCCGCTGCGCGCGCCCTTCACCGAACTGGAGGGCAGGGGTGGGCCGGCCGAGCTCGAGGAGCGCTCGCGCGGGGAGGGCGCGCGCAAGGTGATCGGCGAACTGCTCCTCTGCCCCTACTGCCTGGGGCTGTGGGTAGTGGCGGCCTTCTCGCTCGGCCTCCTCTTTGCGCCGCGGCTGACCCGCTTCCTCGCCGCCGTCTTCTCGGCCCTGGCGATCTCCGACTTCCTCCAGCTCGCCTACAAGGCCGCCGAGGAGAAGGCGCTCAGCTGAGAGGAGCCGGCGCGCCCGCGCGGGCGACTAGCGCGGCGCGGGCGACTAGCGCGGTGCGGCGACCGACTCGAGCACGCCGAGCAGCTCGGTCACCTCGCAGACCAGCAGGCGCTCCTCGTCGACCTCGACCCAGACGCCGGCCGAAGCGGGGAAGACGACGTGGTCGCCGGGCTGCACCGGCATCTCTACGCCGACGTGCTCCCACCAGTCGAGGCCCGGGCCGACGGCGAGGACGATGCCCTGCTGGGGCGGCGGCTCGTGGCTGCCGGGGGGCACGACGAGACCAGACCGCCGCACGCGGTCGGTGTCGAGCTCCTTGATCACGATCTGGTCGAAGAGCGGCCGCAGTCGGTGCCGAACCGACTCGGTGGGATCGGGGATCTGCCTCGTGCTCATGCCGGAAGTGTGACGAAAGGAGCGCGGCACAGTGCCGGCCGCACACTGACTGTGGGATTGACCCCCCTATAGCGGGGTCAACTCCACAGTCAGCTCAGTAGGCGGTGTTGCGCGAGCGGGGGCGCGGGACCGTCTTGTAGCGGGGCTGGCCGCCACGGTTCCAGAGCGCCAGGTCGATCTCGGCGGGACAGAGGCGACGGTCGGTCCGTTCGGCGAGTAGCTCGACCGCGTGGACGGCGCAGGCGCGCAGCTCGATCTCTGCGTATGAGCCGTGCTCGAGCAGATCGCCGGCTTCGATCGCGGCCTCCAGCGCCGGATCGAGGCGCAGAATCCCGTCGAGGCGGAGGACGTGCGGAACGAGGTTGTCGGCGAAGGCGGTGAGGCGATCGATGCCGCTCAGCGGCGCGACGCCGGCCCGCTCGAGGTCGGCGGCGGCCAACTGGGCGCGCTTGAAGAAAGGGACCGGGCGTCCCTCGTAGGTCGACTCGTCGGCGAAGGCCTGCCAGCGAGCGAGCAGTCCGGCGAGGGCCGGGGTTGAGCCGTCGGCTGCCCCTGGGACCGCCAGGAAGCTTCCGCCGTGCTCCTCGCGCACGTGCTCGCCCACGTCGCGAAGCGCAGCGGCGAAATCCGCCATCAGCGGATGGTCGGGGTCCTGGCCGGTGACCGCGCCGATCCCGCCGGCGTCGATCGCACATAGCTCGTCGACCGCCCAGGCGCCGTGCTCGCGGAAGCGCTCGGTCACCCCCGCGGCGATCGTCGCGTAGCCGCTGTGGCCGGGGCGCTTCCTGATCGTCGGCCACCAGCCCGAGCCGAAGTTGATCGCGTTCATGCAGATCGCAAAGGCCGCGGCCGCTTCCGGGTCCTCGGGCGCAGGAGGCGCTGTGGCCGCTTCGCCACCGGCCCCGG